>JABDQM010000349.1 GCA_013042315.1 Flavobacteriaceae bacterium
ATCCCAGCCTGATATACTTTCTCGAAACTTTTGCGCTGGCGTTGGACGAATCGAGGGCAATGGCCTTATCGATCCATAGAAGAGCCTTGGGATACTCCTTTAGATTACTCAGGGTATTGGCATAACCTAGGTTAACGGCAAAGGAATTAGGATATAGATCCAATAAGGATTCATAAAGTGGCTTGGCCGTTTCAAATTGTCCGTCCCATAAAAAGGCCTCATTAAAGTTGACTGCAATCTCAAAGTCTTCCGGATACTGTTCCTTTAATTCTTTAAAGTGTTCGATGGCCTTTTTTGGTTCTCCGCTTAGTCCAACTGCCCTACCGTAGCAGATCAGGGCCGTTTTGTTTGTGGGTTCATTCTGAAGGTAGGCATCGAAAAAGGTTTCAGCTTTTTCAAAATCTCCGGTTTCGAGGAGTTGGAAACCCTGGTCCATCAGCTGTTGCCCAAAGGCAGACTGTAAACCGAACAAGGTGACGAGCATTAATCTTTTAGTATTCATAGGTTAAGTATTTTGACAAAAAAGAAAATCCTTTTCTGTCCTTTTCTTTGGTGATGTAAAGGTACGGCGGCAGCTACCGCACCGGAAGGGCCACTTTGTCCATTGGTCTACAGCAAACTACCATCCACCTAAACCGGCCAAAAAAAAACGTCAGATCGATGGATCTTTGACTTCAGAAGTACATAAAACACCTGATCAAAAAAATTAGTTATGGCTTTAATAATCAAAGAGAGTAATCAAATCATCGAAGTCTGGGGGAATTTAAACTCTCAGAACATCAATAGTCTTAGCAGGCATCTGGAACTCTCCAGGAGAAGGAAGGAATTCCTTGTTCTCTCCCTGGATCACATTGATCATATAGACGAGTTGAGTACAAAAATTCTCGAACAGCAATACTGTAATACAGCAGCATCAAATAAAGTGCTCAGCATCATTGGACGAGAGAATGAATCCGTGAAGCAGGTGATGCGACAAACTAAAACAACTTATATCCTCAGCAATGACCGCATTTAAACTTTTACTGAAGAAAGTCAGTCCCGAACAACTCTTTATGGGCAGTGTACTCCTGGTAAACGGAGGCAACTACCTGTACAACCTATTACTGGGCAGACTACTGGGGCCTGAGGCTTACGCCGATGCCGCTTTGCTGGTAACCATGCTTCTTGTATTGTCCTTCCTCGGAATGACTTTCCAGCTGGCCACGACGAAATTTGCTGTCATATTCTCCGGCAGGGACTGGGAGAGTTTCCGAAATCGCTCCTATAAACAGGCCATCGCTGTTGGGACTCTGGTAGCAGCTGTCTTTATTTATTTTGCTAAAGAGCTGCAGCTGTTGTTTCACACCGATTCCCCATATATGTTTATTGCCCTTGGTTTCGGAATCCCCCTATACTTTATTATGAGTGTCAACCGCGGAACCTACCAGGGCCATCAAAATTTCAGTCTCCTCTCCATTACCTACCAGACCGAGATGTGGAGTCGATTGATCATTACCCTGGCATTTGTAGTCTTCTGCCCCTGGGATCCGGCTCTTTCTGTGGCCCTGGGGATAGCTTTTTCCTTTCTCTTTGGTCTGGTACCTTCAAATTTTAAAGGGATCTCCCTGGCCAGACCTTCCCTTCTCAACAAGAAACACGCCAGGCGAGTTAACCGATTCGTGATGCTTACCCTGGGCTATGAAATTACCCAGATCATCATTAACAACAGCGATGTCTTGATGGTGAAGCATTATTTTGAAGCGAATGAAGCTGGTCTATACGCCTCATTGGCACTTATTGGGAGAGTGGTGTATTTTGTCGCCTGGATGTTTGTCATGCTCCTATTGCCTGTTGTGGTTCAGAAAGAGAAAGACGGAGAGTCTACAACACCGATATTATTTAAGTACGTAGGTTATGTCATCCTGCTTTCCCTATGTATTGTCACAGGTTGCTATTTATTCCCGGAACTCATTATTAAACTTATGTTTGGGGATGCGTATTTATCTATGGCCGAACTCCTGTGGCAGTATGCCCTGGCCACATCGCTATTTGCCGTAGGGAATATTTTTACCTACTATTTCTTATCCCTTGACCGATATATTCCTGTCATCATTTCAGGAATACTGGGACTTTCACAGATTTTTGCGATCAGCGTCTTTCATACCTCTTTAGAACAGGTTGTTCAGGTTCAGATTGGGATCATGCTCTTGCTTTTGGGTTCGCAATTGCTATTCTTCCTTCTGAGAAAAAGAGATCTGTAGAAGTCCATTCTCATAGAACGAGACCAGCTGAGCTTATTGCCGCTGGTCTTTTCTTGTTTATAGTGAGCTTGCTTCTCATTAATAATCATTCTCTTTTACCTCTTACCGAACGAGATTTCCCATTCGTCTACAGTAAGCGTACCATTAACCTTTAAGCCCAATAAAACAGGGAGTTTTGAAAGATATTTGCACTGTAAATAACAATATAAATCTTAACCTATGAAACTTGCAATTGTAACCGCCTATCCTCCCAGTAAAGTAACGCTAACGGAATACGGCTACCACCTGGTAAAGCATTTTCGTCTTCAGGATGAAGTAACGGAAATCATTCTAATCACAGACCGAACCACTGAGGAGAAAGATCTTTCTTTTGAAGGAGAAGGATGTAAGATCACAGTAAAAGAAGCCTGGGGCTTTAACAATTATTTCAATTTGTTCGGTATTTTAAAAGCAGTGAGAAGCGCAAAGCCCGACGCTGTTCTCTTTAACCTTCAATTCCTGAAGTTTGGTGATAAGAAAGTTCCTGCAGCCCTAGGATTGCTGGCTCCTTTCTTTTGTAAAATTCAGGGAATCCCAACCATTTCCCTTATCCACAACATTCTGGAACAGGTTGACCTGGAAAATGCCGGGATCACTCAAAACAAATTTCTTCAGAAAGTTTACAATTTTATCGGTGGGATGTTAACACGATTCGTTTTAGCCTCGGATGTTGTGGCAGTAACGATTAGCAAATACGTCACCATACTCGAGAAAAAGTACAAGGCTCGTAATATTGCCCTGATCCCACACGGATCATTTGAAACGCCTCCGGAACCGGATTACAATTTACCTGCCGGACCAAAACAAGTTATGGCTTTTGGAAAATTCGGAACCTATAAACGTGTCGAGATTCTTATTGAAGCAGTTGAAATGATCAGAAAGCGAAGTTCGGAAGACATCGAGATCGTGATCGCAGGTACAGATAGTCCAAATACACCCGGCTATTTAGAAGAAATGGCTGAAAAATACGCCCATGTTTCACAATTGAAATTTACAGGCTATGTTGCCGAAGAGGATGTGCCCCGCATCTTTGGCGAAAGCGCAGTTGCCGTATTTCCCTATACATCAACTACCGGAAGTTCTGGGGTATTGCACCAGGCCGGAAGTTATGGCAAAGCAGTAGCCCTCCCTGATCTCGGTGACCTCGGTATTCTGGTAAGGGAAGAAGGTTATTCCGGTGAATTCTTTGAGCCAGGAAATACAGCATCGTTGGCCGATGCCATAGAAAGGATATTGTCGGATGACTCTTACCGGGTAAGCCTTGGACAAACCAACTACAGAGCGGCATGTTCCCTGCCTATGTCAGACATCACACAAATGTATACAGATTACTTTAAGGCCATCAAATACAAAAACCTTTCGAGCTTTTCTCCTGTCCACACCCGGGAAAACGAGGCGGTAGTTAAAACGGACTAAACTATTTTGGTTAGGTTAAGTAGAAATGGGTGCTGTTCTTAGAATGGCGCCCATTTCATTTTGCAGATGTCACTTCCATAAACTCATAAGCAGGTTTGATCCTTCCATCACTGCCCATGAGACCATAACGCTTCTGAGGTGCTCTTCGCCAGGGTAAACGCCCTACTACGTCTACCGGAATGTCTTCAAAATCGTACAGGGTCCAGGAAAGAAATGAAATTTGTCCTTTTTCGAATTGAGATACCATTTGCGAATAGTAGTCCGCCTGCTTTTCTTCGGATCCTTTAAACACATTCCAAAGTCCGCTGTAGGATGAGAGCCCAAATTCACTGATCATTATAGGCTTATCTTTAAGCTTACTACGTAATACATAAAGTGCAGGTTCAAATAATTCGGGTGAGTCGTAGTAGTGATAGGAGATAAAGGCGAGCTGTTCTTCCAGGTTCATCGCTGCGTTAACAGAAGACCAGCCTATGGTGACAGGGTGATGGGGATCAATTTTTTTTACTTGCCTCACCTTTTCTTCGAGCCAGGCCAGCACCTC
>JABDQM010000351.1 GCA_013042315.1 Flavobacteriaceae bacterium
CTGAATTCCATTGAGGACCCTCCATGGCAGATTTACTCCTAATCAATTCGCCTTTATGTAATCTCAGTCTCTCACCGGCTCTTAATTCTTCAGTAAAATTCCCGGAGATTACCTTCACAATCCCTTCGAAGCAAATCACTTCAAAGTTTTCTTCTCTCTGTCTGACATTAAATTCTGTGCCCAAAACTGAAACCGATCCCTTGTCGGTAATTACATCAAACCTGGCCCCTTTGGCAACATCGAAGAAAGCCTCTCCTTTTAGCGTTAGCGATCTGTTTTTTTTCCACTTTTTAGCAGAATAGGTGATTTCAGAAACGGCGTTAAGTGTAACCAAAGATGCATCCGGTAACTCAACAGTGGTTTTTTGCCCGGCCAGGGTTTCAATTTTTACCTCAGGTTTGAATTGAAAAAAATAAAACAAAGCAAAACCCAGGACAAAAACACTGGCTATTCTTAAAATCCACCTTGTAGGATTCAACTTTCTTACAGGAACTTCTTTTTCAGGAAGTCGTTGTTTCAGGGATTCGAAATTGGATAGTTGTGAGAAATGTGAAGCCTTAAAATTGGATGCATCAGCTATTAGCTTTTGGTAAAAAGGATAGTCCTCCGATTTCTGAAATGTTTCCATTTCAGCCTCAGAAAGACTGTTATTCAACCACTTTTCTAATAAGGAATACTGCTCCATATTTCTTTGTACTTATCTATATAACAACCTTATCGCCGCTTTTCCTGATTATTTTATCCGAAAATTTTCCAATTCCTCCTTAAGTACCTTAAATGCTGAATAAATACGGTATTCAACAACTTTTCGTGTAACTCCCAATAATTGAGCAATCTCTTCGTGTTTTTTTCCCTCCACTTTGTTGAGCATAAAGGCTACACGCTGTTCTTCTGTAAGTTTAGCTAGCGTCTGCTGGTATTTCTTAAAATACTGCTCCTCTTCCATAAGAAATTCCGGATTTTCATTTGTGCGATCTACGGGTTTCTCTTTCTGATAACGCAATACCACTTTTTGATGTTTCAGGTCGTTGAGAACCATATTGTTCGCAACTTTATAAAGAAAGCCCCTGGCTTTGGAAAAGAGTACCTTCTTACAGTTTTCCCATAACTTTACAAAAGCATCCTGGGTCTTGTCATTGGGATTGCAGCTTTCACCAAATTTGTAGTACAGGTAGTTGTGCAGTTCAGTGGCGTATGAATCGTAAAGATGTTTATAGGTATCCTCTTTGCAGATATCTTGATTTAGCTCCTCGCTCAAAACATAACTCTTATTAATACGTTAAATGTAGAAATTAAATTTTTAAGTTTTTTTTCAGGAGAAAGGATTCCTTAGTTGTTTTATTAGTAAACTGTTTAATTTAAATCTTAGTATGCTATGCAAAATGTATTGAAACTATTAACCGTATTAATGTTCGTCCCCCTGCTTTTAACCTCATGCCGGGAGGAAGAATCAGTCCTTATTGAAGGGCCTCAGGACGAGGTTCTCAAAGCCAACTCCGTAGTGGCAAACTTAATGCAAAGGACTGCAATGAACGATGGTTCAGATGATAACATCGTAGACCAGGCAAATTGCTTTTCCCTCGAATTTCCTTTTACCGTCGTAGTTAATGGAATGGAAATCACAGTAAATTCAGAAGAAGATCTCGATACCGTAGAGGATATTCTGGATGAATTTGACGATGATGACGATACCATTGAAATAGAATTCCCAATTACTATTATTCTCAATGACTTTAGTGAAGTAGCGATCAATTCCGTAGAGGAATTTGAGAATTACGCTGACGATTGTCAAGGTGAAAACGAATTCGATGATGATATTGAATGTGTCGATATCGCCTATCCTATCACCGTTTCTGTATTTGATACGAATAATGAATTAATTGATACAATTACTATTTCTAGTGATGAGGATCTGTATTTCTTCCTGGAAGAACTCGATGAGGATTTAATCGTAAATGTAGAGTTTCCAATTACGCTTGTGCTGTCTGACGGCACCGAAGTATCTGTGGCGAATCTCGACCAGCTCGAAGATGTCATCGATGACGCCAAGGATGATTGCGATGAAGATGATGATTACGACTACAACGATGATGATTGTGACAATTGTACCACAGAACAACTTTCCGATTTTATTACCGGATGTGATGGCTGGTATGTGAAGGATTTTGAACGTAATGACATGGACCTCGATGAGCAATATGTAGGCTATACATTTACTTTCCTCAGCGACGGTACTCTGACCGCAGATACGAGCACCGAAAGCTTTCCGGGAACCTGGTCGGCCAGTGGATCTGCAAACGCGATTACTGTGAATATCAATATTCCTGATTTGCCAGATTTTAATGACGACTGGATGTTGCATGAACTCGATCAGGATGGAGATGAACTCGAAGTAGACCTTCGCCTGCCAAATGACGATGAACTGGAATTCAGGAGCTCCTGTAATCCTTAAGAGAATACCCGGGCAATGATCCTGAATTGTAAAGGGAGCGAGCACAGTAAGGATCATTGCCTTTTTAATCACAATAACACTTAAACTTTAATAACTATGAAAAAGTCTTTAATTTTCTCCACTTTAATGGGTCTGGCCATTGTTCTTAACGCATGTTCTTCCGATAGCAGTGATGAAGAAATGCAAACAAGTTCAGAATCTGTTCAGGCAGTTTCCAACTTGGTAGTATCAGGTAGCTGGAGCATTACTAGCTATGTGGATTCGGGTACTGATGAAACCAGTGATTATGCGGGTTACTCCTTCTCTTTTAATTCCGATGGAAGTCTGGATGCTGTAAACGGAAGTACTATGATCACAGGGACATGGTCTGTAACCAGTGATGACAGCTCAGATAATGACGATTACGACAGTACGGATGATATTGATTTTAATATTTTCTTTGCTGCACCCCCCAATTTTGAAGAACTTTCTGACGACTGGGATATAGTTTCCAGGTCTTCTACCCGAATTGAACTTATAGATATCAGTGGAGGGAATGGAGGAACTGATACTCTTACTTTCGAGAAAAATTAAGAACCCCTTTTTTACCCCAGCTATCTTACTTGTGATGCTGTGATATGAACTGCCCCTTTCTGGGGCAGTTTTCTTATGTAAAGATCTATTTCAGAGGAAAAAGGCTAACAGAACTGGATAATTTCCACCGTTTCTATTCGTTATTACTCATGGTCATATGTAAGTCGGTTTAGTTAAAACTGATTTTTTATCAGGAATCTTGGCCCCGAGATTGTTTTAATTATGTGATCAGACTTTATTAGGACTTTACTTCCAAAAAACTTTTGAATATAGTTTATTAACCTATTTATCAATATTATGAAAACCTTTAACAAAATTATCGTATTTGCCTTTGCTTTTGCTATCGTTAGTTGTTCAAACGAAGACGAAGGTGGAAAAATCCAATTGAGACTGTCTGCCGTAAATGGTAATGCAGGGAAGACCGCAGTATTAACCGGGAAAGGAAATGAGAATGTTATTTTTACCGATTTTAAAATCTCAATAAGGGATGTTGTCTTTAAGAACGATGATGACCCCAATAGTAA
>JABDQM010000357.1 GCA_013042315.1 Flavobacteriaceae bacterium
CAGGAATATCAGTAGTCCTATCTTTTTCATCCTAATACGTTTTTATCAGTTATTAAATCTTGGTTCTTCTGGTAACATTTACTTTAATCCAGGCTTATCTCAGGGGTTTCTTTAAACATAGAGATACTCAGCGGTTCAATAGTTTCTCGGTACGACTTCCACTCTTCCTGAAAAAAGGTATTTGTCTTTTCCAGGGCTTCTTTCAGATCAGCCTCGGCAAAATCCATCAGCCTGGTTTCGGTAGGGGTGATCCCCGTTTTTCTGGAGCGAACATATTGGTATGCCGTTCCTATCCTCCTCATGACCGTGAGTTCGGGGTTACGGGTAATCCCCTGCCGCTTATCAACCTTCCCGACGTAGGTGTCGATCAGGCTATCAATCTTTTTTGAGATCTCTTTTGAAGCTTTTATAGCATCCTTGAATTTTTCCTTGTCGAGTTCTTTGAGTTCTTTTTGATATTTATCGGCTATCTTTTTGCTTTGTGCAAGTTGCTCTACAGCATCTGCGGCAGTTTGCGTAAAGCCTTCTAATTTTTTACTCGCAGAGTAAACCTCTTCAATGGCCGAGGTCGATACATCAAGTCGGGGATCCGAAGCCACAGTAATCATGGTTTCATCTTGTTCTTCACCTAAGGAAACTACAACCCGATACATTCCGGGCTTTACGTCAACACCGCCCGATTCCCTGTTTCTTTTGCGAATCGTCCTCGATGGGCGGTCCGGGCCTTTTTCATCCATATTCCAGTAGATGCGATGGAAGCCGGCTTTCTCCGGAGTTTTGTATTTTAAGGTACGTATCAACTCCTGATCGTTGTAAATCTTTACGAAAACAGAATCTTTTGTCACCTCCTTTTTGTCGGTTTCATCTTCCTCATTTGTATCACTGGATTCTTCCTTCTTCTCTTTCGATTCACTCTTTTTATCATCCTTTTTCTTACCCTCTTTCAGATAATAAGTGATCATTGCCCCGTCTTCCCTGTTGCTGGCATTATACAAGGCGTCTGCCCCAAATCTGCTTCCCGTGGGTTGTTGATATGCAGCCTGATAGGCAGTTGGGGGATCAAAAACCGCAATTGAATTATTGAGAACACCCGGATTTGCTGCCACCGCCCTCAGGGGTCTGATGTCATCTAAAACCCAGGCTGCGCGGCCAAATGTACCGATAACCAGATCGTTCTCACGCGGATGGATACTGAGGTCCTTGGTAGAGACCGTAGGAAATCCTTCTGTCCATTTTTGCCATTTTCCGGCCCCGTCAAAAGAGACGTACAAACCATCATCAGTACCTAGAAAAATTAAATTCTCGTTTTCCGGATCCTGAATGATCGATAGGGTGTAGCTCTCCACGTCTGATGCGTCCACAATACGTTCCCAGGATTTACCGTAATCTTTTGTTCTATAGGCGTAGGGAGTGTAGTTAAACCTCCTGTAGTCGTTAGCTATGAGGAGTGCTTCTCCTCTGTTCTTCGCCGAAGCTTTAATTTGGGCTATCCAGCTACCCTTGGGAAGGCCTCTTAAATTTTGGGTTACTTCGGTCCAATTTGCTCCTCCATTTTGGGTAATGTGGACTCTTCCATCGTCCGAACCTACCCACAGCATATCCTTTTCCACCGGAGAAGGTTCAATGACCAGGATAGTACAATGATTCTCTGCCCCAGTCGCATCCATGGTGAGGCCGCCACTTTCACTTTGTTTGAGCTTTTCCGGATCATTGGTAGTAAGGTCCGGAGAAATCACGGTCCAGGTAAGTCCCTTATCTGTGCTTTTGTGTACAAACTGACTACCGAAATAGACCGTACTATTGTCAAAAGGATCCTGACCAATACCGGCATTCCAGTTAAAACGAAGTTTTGTTTCCGCGTCTGGCGGAGTGGGTCTGACTGTATAATTGTTTCCGGTTACATGATCGTACCGACTCACAAAGCCTTGCTGACTCATCGCGTAGCCAAACTGTGAGTTATCCTTATCGGGAACCACGTCAAATCCATCCCCAAAGGCAATTTCCTGCCAGTAACTATTCCTGATTCCCTGGTCCTTCCAAACATAGGCAGGCCCCCTCCAGGAACCATTGTCCTGCATTCCTCCGTAGACATTGTAGGGAAATTCATTGTCGGTGCTGATGTGATAGAATTGTCCCACAGGGAGATTTCCAATAAATCGCCAACTCTCGCCCCGGTCTCTGGTGATGTTCATTCCACCGTCATTTCCGTCAATCATAAAATTACCGTCTTCCGGATGTATCCACCAGGCGTGATGGTCTGGGTGTACTCCATTGGAAACTCTATATGCAGGCATTAACTCCGTAAAATTCTTACCCCCGTCTTCAGAAACATTGACATAGGTAAAGACCGAATACACCCTATTTTCATTCTGAGGATCTACATAGATCTCAGAGTAGTAAAAAGGTCTGTTTCCGATATCACTTTTATCATTGATCTTCTTCCATTTAAAGCCGCCATCTTCAGATTTGTAGAGGG
>JABDQM010000164.1 GCA_013042315.1 Flavobacteriaceae bacterium
GTATTGTTATTGTTTTCAACCTCTTGTAAGGACGGAAAAAAGGGGGAAGAGGCAGATGCTTTAAAAACCGATGCAGAAACAATGACAACAGTTGAAACACAAAGCGAATTGCTAATAAGTCCTATAGAACACGCTACAGCGGTGGTTCAATGGGGTGACATCACCATATATATAGATCCTGTAGGAGGGGCGGAGGCTTTTGCAAATTACCCTGAGCCAGACCTTATTCTTATCACCGATATTCACGGCGATCATTTTAATTTAGAAACTATTGAAGCACTAGATACCTCAGATGCTAAAATTATGGTGCCTCAGGCCGTAGCCGACCTTATGCCTGAACAATTTGCCACTCAGATCGATGTCTTAAACAATGGAGAATCAAAAGAACGGTTTGATATTTTAGTTGAAGCCATCCCTATGTATAACCTCCGGGAAGAAGCAAAGGATTTTCATGTAAAAGGCAGAGGAAATGGTTATGTCCTGAATTTAGGGGAACAGAGAATTTACTTTTCCGGAGACACAGAGGATATTCCGGAAATGCGGGCCCTGCAAAATATCGACAAGGCCTTTGTATGTATGAATTTACCTTACACTATGACGGTAGACAGTGCAGCAGATGCCGTATTAGCATTTAAACCAAATCAGGTTTATCCCTATCATTTTAGAGGTCGGCCAGACGTGAGCGACGTCAAACAATTCGCAAGTCTGGTTAATAACGGAAATTCGGATATAGAGGTAGTGCAGCTAGACTGGTATCCCAGTGAGCCCTATTAGTCTGCAGGATTAACGTATCAATTTTTTGTACTTCAGACGCTTGGGGGTAAGATCGGCTCCCAGGCGTTTTTTCTTGTTTTCCTCGTATTCAGAGAAGGAACCTTCAAAGAAATAGACCTGTGAATCCCCTTCAAATGCCAGCATATGGGTACATACCCGGTCCAGGAACCAACGGTCGTGGGAGATAATGACAGCACAACCGGCGAAGCTTTCAAGACCTTCCTCCAGTGCCCTGAGCGTATTTACATCAAGGTCGTTAGTAGGCTCATCGAGTAATAGAACATTTCCTTCTTCCTTTAGGGTCATTGCCAGGTGGAGCCTGTTGCGCTCACCCCCTGAAAGCATATTTACTTTTTTGTTCTGTTCGCTCCCCGAAAAATTAAATCTGCTGAGATAAGCCCTGGAATTCACTTGCCGGCCTCCCATCAGGATGAGTTCCTGTCCGTCACTAAAATTTTCCCAGATGGTTTTATTGGGGTCAATATTGGAATGACTCTGGTCTACATAAGCCAGTTTTGCCGTCTCCCCTACTGTGAATTCACCTTTGTCGGGGCTTATCTGCCCCATGATCATTTTAAATATGGTCGTTTTACCGGCTCCATTAGGACCGATGATGCCCACGATCCCTGCTTGTGGGAGTTTAAAGTTGAGATCGTCGTAAAGTAATTTATCGTCATAGGCCTTACTCACTCCTTTAGCCTCTATTACATTGGTTCCCAATCGCGGACCATTGGGAATATAAATCTCCAGTTTCTCGTCGAGTTGTTTTTGGTCCTGACTCAAAAGTTTGTCGTAATTCTTTAATCGGGCCTTTTGCTTGGTCTGCCTGCCTTTTGCTCCTTGTCGAACCCATTCCAGCTCTCGTTCAAGTGTTTTCTGCCGCTTTGAAGCCTGCTTCGATTCCTGAGCCAGGCGTTTGGATTTCTGATCGAGCCAGCTGCTGTAATTTCCTTTCCAAGGTATTCCTTCTCCCCTATCCAGTTCCAGAATCCAGCCGGCAACATTGTCTAGGAAATAACGGTCATGGGTAACGGCTATGACCGTACCCTTGTAAGTTGCAAGGTGGTGTTCTAACCAGTGAACCGACTCCGCATCCAGATGGTTCGTAGGTTCATCGAGCAGGAGGATATCTGGTTCTTTTAATAATAGCCTGCATAGCGCTACACGCCTTCTTTCGCCACCGGAGAGCACTTCTATCTTTTTATCAGGATCTGGAGTCCTCAGGGCATCCATGGCAATCTCCAGTTTGGTATCGAGTTCCCAGGCATTTGCCGCATCGATCTGATCCTGCAAACCTGCCTGCTTGTCCATGAGCTTTTGCATCTTGTCTGCATCCTCATAAACTTCAGGCAAGCCAAACATGTCATTTATTTTGTTGTATTCATCGAGGATGGCCACAGTTTCTGCTACGCCTTCCTTAACCACTTCCAATACGGTCTTGGAATCGTCCAGAACGGGCTCTTGCTCCAGATATCCTACTTTGTATCCGGGAGAAAAGACAACATCCCCCTGGTAGTTTTTGTCCTCACCCGCTATAATCCGCAGTAGCGTAGATTTACCTGAGCCGTTTAGCCCGAGGATTCCTATTTTGGCCCCGTAGAAAAAACTGAGGTAAATATTTTTTAAAACAGGAGTATTTGCGTTTTTGTAGGTCTTGGAAACCCCAGACATGGAGAATATGACCTTTTTATCGTCTGACATTTATAAATGAGTTATTTTGAGAAAATGAAGTGGAAAATGTGCCTGTGATCTCTATACTCTTCCTTTTAGCGCGTTAAAAACCCAGGCTATGGCAAAAAAACCAATCCCCACGGAAGCAAAACCCCAGCCGGCAACTTCGTCGTAACGAAAGGCTCCCAAGCCAATTAATCCTAAGCCTACTAATATCATAATAAAGGTAGCCCAGGCGAGGACAGTATTTTTGTTCATTCCCATAAGAGTTAGTTTAGTAAAATCAAATATCGTAAAATCATCGGAATATAAGGCTTGCGAAAGAATTTTATCCTTCAAAGGGAAAGCGTATGCCTGCAATCTCTCTGATCTTATCCAGTAAGGAAATTAGTTCAAGACTTTGTTTATGCGACCAAAATGGGCTTTCGGTACTGTTTTCTGCCAGGCAACGATGTACTTCTTCAATTTCATAGGTGTATCCCTTGCCAACAGTAGGATAGTGAAAATCCTCTTTCTGCCCGTCAACATCTAAGGTAAATCCCTGTGCCTCATGCCATCTCGAATGAATGACAAGAGTTCCGTCATTTCCTGCTATTGTGGCGGTCATCGGACTTGTGGCTGTTAAGCCGCTAAATAAATGGGCATGTGCTGCTTTATAGGTGAAGGTGACGGCGATCTGTACTTCGGTCCCTGTTTCAATAAATTTTGCATCGGCGCTAATATCATCGGGCATTCCCAGGATCAAATAGGCGAGAAATACGGGGTAGATTCCAATATCAAGAAGTGAACCTCCTGCCAGCTCAGGGTTTAAAAGCCTTCCTTTACTATCCCGATCAAGGGCAAAAAAGGCAAAATCGGCCTGAAGATATCCCACTGCACCAATCTCTCCAGCATCTACGCTATCCTTAATTTTCCTGATGGATGGGATAAACCTGCTCCAAAGCGCTTCCATAAAAAATACCTTGTTCTTTTTGGAAGCCGCAATCATTGCCTCTACTTGCTGGCGGTTAATTCCCGCAGGTTTCTCGCACAAAACGTGCTTACCTTTTTCCATGGCTTTTATACTCCATGCCAAGTGTTCAGTATGAGGCAAAGCGATGTAAACTACTTCTACCTCTTCACAATCGAACAGTGAATCGTAGTTGTCAAAGGCAAAGGGAACCTTAAATTCCTTTTTAAAAGCATTGGCTTTGACTAGGGATCTAGAAGCCACCCCCATTAGAGCAGCATCGTGTACAAGGGCCAGGTCCTTGGCAAATTTTTCGGCAATATTCCCTAATCCAATTATTCCCCATCCCACACTATTTGCCATATTCCATTGTATTTTTGTCAAAGTTAATGAATATTACTCCTTATCTTTAGACGTCTAAAATTAAACCCTTCTTCACAAATGGATATCAGCTTCAATATCAACGAAGACCACAATAAATTAAAAAGTTCAGACCTTAAAAAACAGCTTGCAAAAATTAAATTAGGAGGTGGGAAAGCCCGGATAGAGAAGCATCACTCTCAAGGCAAGATGACGGCGCGTGAACGTATCGAATATCTCTTAGACAAGGATACAGATCACATTGAGATAGGGGCGCTTGCGGGCAAGGACATGTACGAAGAACACGGAGGATGTCCCTCAGGAGGTGTAGTGGTGGTCATGGGGTATGTTCAGGGCAGGCAGTGTATTATTGTAGCTAATGATGCTACTGTAAAAGCAGGGGCATGGTTCCCTATCACAGGGAAAAAGAATTTAAGGGCACAGGAAATTGCGATAGAAAATAGATTGCCGATTATTTATCTAGTAGACAGTGCCGGGGTCTACCTTCCTATGCAGGAACAGATCTTTCCTGACAAGGAACATTTTGGAAGAATTTTCAGGAATAATGCGGTGATGAGCAGTATGGGAATCCCTCAGATCGCAGCAGTGATGGGCAGTTGCGTTGCTGGAGGCGCCTACCTTCCCATCATGAGTGATGAGGCCCTGATCGTAGAAAAAACCGGGAGTATTTTCCTGGCAGGAAGCTATTTGGTGAAAGCGGCAATTGGGGAGCAGGTAGACAATGAAACCCTTGGCGGAGCGACCACCCATTGCGAGATCAGTGGTGTAACCGATTACAAGGCTAAGGACGACAAAGATGCTCTGGATACTATTAAGAAACTCCTCGATAAATTCGGGGCACCTGATTCGGCCGGATTTAACCGAACTAAACCTTCCCTTCCAAAAGAAAAAGAAGCCGAACTATTTGGGATTTTGCCAAAAAAGAGGTCAGATCAATACGACATGCTCGAGATCATTAAACGACTGGTAGACAATTCTGAATTTGAACAATACAAAGAAGGCTTTGGCAAGACCCTGCTTACGGGATACGCCCGAATTGACGGTTGGGCTGTTGGTATAATCGCCAACCAGAGGAAGGTGGTAAAGACCAAAAAAGGCGAGATGCGGTTTGGCGGAGTAATTTATTCCGACTCTGCCGATAAGGCCACCCGATTTATAGCCAATTGCAATCAGAAAAAGATACCCTTAGTGTTTTTACAAGATGTTACCGGATTTATGGTAGGCAGTAAAAGTGAACACGGTGGGATCATCAAAGACGGAGCAAAAATGGTGAATGCCGTAAGTAATTCTGTAGTTCCCAAGTTTACAGTGGTCATCGGAAATAGTTACGGAGCCGGGAATTACGCCATG
This sequence comes from Flavobacteriaceae bacterium, assembly GCA_013042315.1. Taxonomy (GTDB): domain Bacteria; phylum Bacteroidota; class Bacteroidia; order Flavobacteriales; family Flavobacteriaceae; genus Muriicola. The sequence continues at coordinate 5,126 of JABDQM010000164.1, forward strand.
TGCGGCAAGGCCTATGATCCCCGATTGATAGTCGCCTGGCCCAGTGCTGAGCTCGCGGTAATGAGCGGGAATTCGGCCGCCAAGGTGCTATTGCAGATAGAAACTGCCTCTTTAAAAAAGAAAGGCGAAAAGATTACGGCTGAGAAGGAAAAAGAACTGTACGACAAAATCAAAGAGCGATACGACCATCAGATTTCTCCGTATTACGCGGCGGCAAGATTGTGGACAGATGCTATCATTGATCCGCTGGAAACCAGAAAGTGGATCTCCATGGGAATAGAAGCTGCTGATCATGCACCAATTGAAAAGCCATTCAATATGGGTGTGCTACAGGTTTAATAAGAGTATTCTCAGAATCTTTCCAGTCTGATATTGATAAATTTCTTCTTTAGGATCTTAATTCTAAGCTTTTTCATTCCCCTTGCAGAAAACTCTATCAAATCCCCTTCTGAGGCGGGAATCTCATAATTGCCTTTCTCGTTGGTCTTCACAGTGATCTCGTTGCTCAGATTAAACACTTGTACATCTGACAAGGCTATATTTCCATTGAATACATATCCTGAAATAAAGGATGTATTTACCTTCTTCTTTTGCTTAGTTTTTACTTTTTTCTTTGGTTTCTTAGTGTATACAGTACTTTGGAACTCATAAGCCATAGCTGCGTCGGATAAAAGTTCCCATGTATCCTGACTCGCATATTTTTTATAAGAATCGGTGAACCTATTATTGGCTGCTGCCAATATAAGTCCGATCTTCTTGTTACCGTATACCCTCAACAGCTCCAAACTGGCAATAAAATCGTCCTTTACAAAAAGATCAAAAGGCCTCAAATTAATAGTTGCACGACCTGGATATTTAATCGTATACAAAATATTCTTGCCGCTAAGATTCAAATTAGTTCCTGGGAATGAACGTTTTCCATCTTTCTTGTAAAAGTTGACCCTAACCAAAACGCTATCGGCGGTATTGCCTATAACTTCAAAAGTAAATTCATCGAGCCTGCGCAGTCCTTTTTTTATATTTATCTCGGTGCCTAGTTGCCCACCTAAAGCTATATTGTCTTTCCAATACCCATAAAACTGATGCCCCCCATTTTCATAGCCTATTGTCTCTTCACTTTCATATAAGCCTACATTGGTGACCACTACTTCATTCAACAATTCTACCTTGGGTTCCATCAGAATCCTCGGGTAGTCATTATAACGAAATTCGAGATTTGAGATCAACTTATTGATAGTAGCATATCCCAGTGCCGAGAACTGCAGCACTTCTTCCGGTCCATATAGTCCAGGATCCAGTTCTAGATGGAACACACCATCTTCATTACTCACTGTCCCAATACCTTTGTCTACAATACCAATATTGACGAAAGGAATAGGCTGATTTGTTTTTTGGTCTACAATAATACCTTTATAATCTTGCTGAGCATAAGCGAGATTTATGAAGGATATAAAAAGAAAATACTTTAGAAATAATCTAATTTGAAACAAGGGATGATGAGTTTTGCAACTTGAATAATTCCTGATTTACATTTTTTAATTGCAGCTTAAACACCTTTACTACTTTGCGTTGCGACTTCGTCCCGAAGTTGAAATAGATGGTCGCCTTTAAAAAAGCAGGGGTTAGGCTTTTGTTCCCTAAATATTTGAGATTAACCTGCCAGGTGCCGGAAAGACTTCCATCTATCAGGTACTCTTCACAGGAATATCCCTTTATTTTCTCTTCTCGGATACGATCCGGATCGGCGAGCAAACTGTGCTCCCAGTTATAATATTTGTTTTCCGGATTAACAAATTGAAGTTCAAACTCAGCCTCGCTATCATTCCATTCGAAAACCAGGCGGGTACCTTCAAAATTACTGTTCAAGGAAGGGCCTTTCTTTGCCTCTGTCCCTATCAATTCCTTTCTGTGTAGCTCTAGCAAGTTGCTGAATTCGCGTTCCATCAAGGGGGTAAATTCCTTGTCCTCTGCAGTAATAAAGCCCTCAGAGATCAAATAGTCATATCTGGCATAGATAGCGGCCGACTTCCGATAATCGCCAACATCGACATAACTCAGCGCCAGGTCCCGGTAAGATTGCGCATAATTCGGTCGCAATATGAATATTTCCTTGTAGAGTTCATGTGCTTTTTCAGTCTCACCTAATGTTTGGTATAAATAAGCAAGGGCCTTCATCCCAACGGGATTTTCCTTAAATAAATACCAGTGATCCTCTATAATCTGATCAGCAAAGGCCGTATTCTTCCATCTGGCAGCGAAATACCCAAAGACGTCTAAAAAGTAATACGGTGAACTACGGTATTTTTGCGACTGATCTTTATAGAGTTCCAATGCCTCATCCTCGGACCCACTGGCATATAATTCAGCAAGATAGGTAGGCATACTTGCACTTAGCTGCTCTTTTGAAAGCGCATTCCCTTCATAAACATTATTCCTCAACATCGCCCGATCATAAGGGCCACCAGTTAGTGGTTCCCTAAAGGTATTTGCCCCCTTTGTATTGATCACAATAATTCCTCCATTTGCTTGTCCTCCGTATTTAGTGCCAAGTCCAAGGCCACTGAGAATCGCAATTCGCTCAACGTTCTCAATGTTGATAAAGTCGGGGAATTCTGTGAGAATTAATCCGTCTACATCATAAATAGCGGGAAACATTCCTAATGCCGACCCTCTTAAGTATATAACTGGTTTGTAGAAATCAATAGAGCGATCAACGCGAATACCAGCTGCCCGGTATTGGATGGCAGAGGCAAGATCAATGCCTCCAAAAAGGAATTGCGACTTATCAATAATCCTAACAGAGAAGTTTGTGATTTCCTTATCGAGAATACCAAAGGCTGTGTTGATAAGGTTTTTATTGCTGTTGTATTCCATTCGCAATTGTGACTGACTCTTAATCCTCGTCTTTTCAACGACGACCTCATCCAGCACATTTACTGCTGTATTTAATTTTATATTGAGTACGGAGCTCACATCCTCCACCACGATCTCCATATCGGAAAGACCGGGATAGGAAAAAGTCACGAGGTCACCTTCTGATGTTTCCAATTGATATTTCCCCTGCATATCCGTTTTAACCGTCTTCCCGCTCTTTTCGGAACGGACTTCTGCATTGAACAATGGGGATTCCATATTGGTTACCTTTCCCCTGATGGTAAGTTGATTCTTCTGCGCCTGCAGTACCGCAGTAAAGCAAAGCATCAAACTAAAAATAATTGTCTTTTTCATAGCGTATTCTCAATTAAATAATTAGCAGTTTAAGCACAATAAACCTGCCAATTCCCTTAAAATTAAGAAAAAAATGGAATTAATTTACGAGCAGTGTTTTTAGCTGCTTGGTTTCCTGTCTGCTGTTGAAAACCACGACTATCTCTTCAGATTTCTGCTCAGGATATCCAAAATTCTGATAGATCGTGCATTTTAAGACCAGGGGCACTTGGTTGGTCATGTTTATGTGGTTCAGGTAGGTTGCATTGAGGATCCATTGCCCTTGTACTCCTTCCCCGTAGAACTCGAATTCCTCAGAAGTATACCGATTTAAAATCTCGTCCTTCATCCGCTCAGCGCTGGAGGTGCTGTTGTGTTCCCAATTAAAATAACGTTTTTGAGGGTTGACAAACTGCAGATTAAACTCAGCTTCCGGATCGTTCCACTCAAAGACCATGCGAACATTGTATTTAACGTTATTCATGTAGTTGTCAGGAACCTCCGTCATATTCAATTCTCCTTTGTGCCTAAACACCAGGTTCTTTAACTCCCGGTTTACTGTTTTGGCTACAGCCTCTACGGCAAGGCCCGGCGGTGCAGAAGCTCTCCGTAATACCAGTAGCTGCTGCAAAGCCCTATTATACTCACCGAGATGTCTATAAGCAATGGCCAAATCGAGATACGCCTGCACGTTGTTATCGTCCATTTCAATGATCTCCTCATTTACTGCAACCACCTGTTCAAAATAACCTAGTTCGGATAAAGCAAGAGAAACTGCTCTCAGGGTCTTGATATCCTTGGGAAACAGTTCGAGGACGCAGGAGGTGATTGTGGCCGCTTTTTTGGTATCCCTTGACTTGAAGTAGTCGGCGGCATCAAAGAAAAACGCCATCCCAGCTTCAGCATCAGACCTCATCTTTAAATAAATAGTATATGCCTCCTCTGTGGACTTTGATTGTTCCAATGTTTTTCTAAAAGTGGAGCGACTTCCAGTTTCTGGCTGCTCCCCATCGTAAACATTATCCGTAAGTCGCGCCAGATCTACAGGTTCGCCATTTTTTTTGGAGGCCAGGGCAGTTTTTGTGGTGATCAGAATAACTCCGTTTGCACCTAAGCTACCGTATTTATTGGTGGCTGCGTATCCCTTCAGGACGGAAATTGAAGCGATATTTTCCGGATTTACATAGTCAAAACCTGTTTGACTATTTTGTCGCTCCGCAAATTGCTGCACACCCTCCCGAGAAGAATCTGACTGCCGTTGTGGCACACCGTCTATGACTACCAGCCCATAATTGTTTCCTAAAATTGAGGTATTGGAGCGCATCGTTACTCTGCTCAGATCTTCATCATTTCTTAGGGTCACATTAGAAAAATTGTTCAATACTGCCCGAGAAACATCGGTTTGAATAGGATCGATGTCATCTTCGTCAATCGATTGAACTGCATAGCCAATTTTTTCGGCATTTTCCTTTCCATAAGCCGTTGTCACCTCTATAGTTTCCTCCTGCTGTCTTTTCTCAATCAGGGTTACCTCATCCAGCGTAAAGACATTACCGTCTAGAAACACATTCATCTGATCCGTATCTTTCACGGCTACCACCTTGTAGGTGTTGTTGCTCCTGCTGCTGATTAAAAGGCTGTCTCCGGGATTGGCTTCGATGGAGAAACTCCCATCGACAACAGACCTTGTACCCCCCGACATACCCTTGACAGCAATGACCACATCTGGTGTTGGTTGATTATCTACATATACTTTGCCCCTTACCAATGTCTTCCCACTACTTTGGTCCTTTTTCAGACTGCCGATATTCTCCGGTAAAATAGCAGCAAAATCCATCAATCGGTAACGGTTGATCAGGGCGGTTCGCTTAAGGAATTCCTCGTTCCGATTAGG
>JABDQM010000165.1 GCA_013042315.1 Flavobacteriaceae bacterium
TTTAGATGTCTTTTTACTCGACAGAAAAACGAAATGGCTGCAAAAGTTAAATCTATTTAATGAAGATGACCATGAATAAGATTTGCCTGTTTTTTTTCATGTGTTTCATTGCCGTAGGCATAGCACAGGATGACAAAAAGAAAAATTCTGAGAAGGATTTGAAGTCTTCCCTCGACCTAACCTGGGAGGCGAATCAGGAGTTGTCCGAAAACGAATTCGTCAAGGCTGAAGCAGATTACCGAAGGGCGATCTCCAAAAGCGACGAAAATGTTATTGCGCCTTATAACCTGGGAACGGCTTATTACAAAAAAGAAAGCCTGGAAGAAGCATTTGGTAGGTTTAAACAGGCAGGGGAACTGGCCGAGGCCAAGCCTGAAAAACACAAGGCCTTTCACAATATGGGCAATGTATTCATGAAAAATGAAGAATACGCCAAGGCTATTGAGGCTTACAAAGAAGCATTGAGAAACAATCCCGAAGACGAAGAAACCCGATATAATTTGGCACTGGCCAAAGCCCTGGCAGAGCAACAGAAAAACCAGGACAAAGACGGGGATAAAGACGAAGATTCAAAAGAAGACGAAGATTCTGAAAATAAAGGCAAAAAAGAACAGGAAGACCAACAACAGGACAATAAGGAAAAAGACGGAGGGGATCAGGAAGAAGACGAGAACAAGGATGGGGATGGAAATGAGAAAAAGGACCAGACTAAGGAGGGTGAAAAACCCGACGAGCAAAAACAGCCACGCAGCAGTCAACTATCTCCTCAACAAATAAAAAATCTGCTGGAAGCCATGCAGAATGAAGAAAATAAAGTGCAGGAAAAGATGAACGAAAAGAAGGTCAAAGGACCTAAAAGCAAAAATGCCAAAGATTGGTGATGACTAAAAATATTATACATAGTGTTCTTCTTCTTTTATTCCTGATCGGGTCCTCTCTGGGATTCGCGCAGGAGGAGGAAACCATTGAGTTTAAAACAAATCTCAGCAAGGAAAAGCTCGGGATCAATGAAAGACTCAGGGTAGAATTCACGATGAATAAAGACGGTGATAACTTTACCCCTCCTGATTTTGAAGGGTTTCGCGTACTTATGGGTCCATCACAATCCATCAGTTCCTCCTGGATAAATGGGGTGAGAAGTTATTCCAAGACTTATTCTTATACCCTCGCACCTTCTGAACGGGGAACCTTTACTATTAAACAGGCTACGATTGTAATTGATGGAAAGACTTACAAAACCACCCCCGCAAAAGTTGAAGTAACAGCTGCTGTTGACAAGCCCAGTGATCAGATGACAGCCGAGGATATCGCGGATGAAAATCTGCACCTGGTAGCTGAGGTGTCAAAGACGCAACCCTATTTAAATGAGGGCATGAGTGTGGTCTATAAGCTTTTTGTGAGTCCGTCCATCAATGTTTCCAATTTCCGTCCTCTTGATAATCCGACCTATAATAATTTCTGGAGCCAGGATATTCCGGTAACCTCTTATAATGTGAAGAATGGAACCTATCAAGGTAAATCATACAGATACGTTATACTCAAGCGTGTGGTACTGTATCCGCAAAAAAGCGGGGCGCTGGAAATTGAACCTCTTTCCCTTGACGTCACACTGGAAGTGCCAACAAACAGAAGGGATTTTTTCGGACAGCCTATTTATACCCAAACCCATAAAACAGTATCTGCCGGGAAAAGGACTATTCAGGTAAAGCCGTTACCTACTCAAGGACAACCTAGTGATTTTAGTGGGGCTGTAGGCAGTTTCAGGTTTAATGTCTCTACCAGTAAAAAAACACTCAAGGCTACTGAATCCCTTCAGGCCGTTGTTGAAGTTGAAGGAAAAGGAAATCTAAAACTCTTCCAATTACCTGCCCTTGAAATGCCCGGATCTCTGGAAGTTTATGAACCCGAGTATAACGAAAGCGTTAGGACTACCCTCTCAGGGATGCAGGGTAAAGTGAGCAATAACTATACTGTAGTACCATCTTTTAAAGGGAAATATCCCATACCCTCTATAAATTTCAGCTACTTTGATCCTCAGGATGCTACTTATAAAACACTTACTTCTGATGAAATCAACATCGATGTAACCAGTGGGCCTCTTGAGTCCTCGGGGGGAAATATTTCTATTAGCTCCAATAATAAACGCCCTATCCAGGCAACTGGGAGTCAGTTCCACTTTATCAAGCTGACACCGAACCTCAGTCCCGTGCAGGAAACACCTTTTTTTGGCTCATTGCAGTTCTATCTTTTCTTCCTAAGTCCGTTATTACTTATCCCCCTTGCTATAATTTTTGGCAAAAGGAGAGAAGCGATTGCCAGTGATGTGGCCGGGAATAAAATTAAAAGAGCGAACAAACTGGCGAGGAAATTCCTTTTTAAAGCCAGAAAGGCCATGGGAGAGAAAGACGAATTCTACATTGCTCTGGAAAAGGCTCTCCACAACTATCTGAAAGCAAAGCTTAAAATTGAAACTTCAGAATTCAGTAAGGAAAAAATAGCAACCCTCTTACTTAAAAAAGAGGTTGACCCTGAAACAAACGACGGATTTATAGGCTTGCTGAAAAACTGTGAAATGGCCAGATACAGTCCATTTTCCCAAGTTCAGATGCAGGCAGATTACGATAAGGCCATTGAAGTGATTTCAGCATTGGATAAACAACTATAGCATGAAGAGCTGGATATTTATAATAATTATTTTTCTATCCCCTTTTTGCCAGGCGCAAAAT
>JABDQM010000359.1 GCA_013042315.1 Flavobacteriaceae bacterium
CCCTCACTGATATCTCTGGCGACATCCATTGGGGTAACCCCTTCGTTAAAAGTCTTGACGGAACCGTCGGGAAGCGTAATATTGATCATATTTATGGCCTTTCTGGGCGTGGCAAAGATAATGTGTTGTGCCTAAGCGGACAATAGTCTGCCCTTACTTAATTCTCTCGGCTTGATGCTTTACCAAATAAAGCATCTACCACAGTTTTTATACTGAAAAAGCCCATGGCAATAGCAGCCAGTGCCAGGATAGCTCCAACAATGAGGACGGGGAGATACCAGGGATGTTCCTGATTCTTAAATGCCTGGTAAAGTACCACCGGAGCAGTAAACATAAGAGCGACTGTATAAGCGAGATATTTAACCCCTTTTAATAACAATTCTTTATTCGTCCTGCGACCTGAGCTGTTTTTCATATTGCACAAAATTACGAATTAAGCGATAGCAGGAGAAGAGTTCAATCTAAAAGTGGGTAGGAGAAAAACACTTCTATTTAAAATATGTCAGTTCTGAAAAATTCAAATGAATCCCATATTGAAAAGGAAAGCCCTTAATTAATAGTTACCTGAGCTTTTTCTTCCTGTACGAGGGCAAAATAACCCAGGGGAAATACTTCAGGCTGATCTACATTATCCAGCACATCTATATTATCCAAATCTGTGACATCAAAAACATTACCCCTGACTGTTGTCACCGGAGTTTGAAATGGACCCTGAAAAGCACCACTTTGTTCGATCAGCTGATCCATATAGTTATAAAATGTCTGATCTGATCCCATAACGCTTATATCGAGTACCGTTCCCGGCTCAAAACTTTCTTCGTAAAAAAAAGAAAATTCAAATTCCTGTCCTTGATAAAATTCATCTTCTGTTACCAGATACTCCCCAAAACCGAAGTCGAACAGATAATAATTATCCACATCGGGCTGGTCTGTATAATTCACGATGATTTCCGTTTCATTGTCTCCGAACAGCGAACCGGTTCCTTGTCTGACGGAATTAATGGGAACAGTACGAACGTATTTCGTCTGGGCCAGGTATAGTCGGCCCTGATGCCTGATAAAAAGTGTATAAACGTAATCCCGATCAAGGGTTGTGGTGGGTATTCTCTGGTCTGAGCTGAAATTAGGATCGGGTACATAAACCCCCGACCCGGGACTTGTTTCTGCCAGGTTTGATGTCCCCTGATTTATAACAACATTGTCTTCGATCTCCTCGTAGGTAATAAGAACACTTTCTGCTGAAGTGGGCACATTCTCCTCGAAAAAGTTACTGGAAAGGGACAAGCTGATCTCTACAGGAACATAAGGTTCAGTTTCGTCTACCCTGATGAGTCCGTTTACCACAAGCCTGGTGTCCTGATCTGGAAGGTCCACGTCTATCACATCTTCGCAGCTCACTAAGAGGGAAGTGAATATAAAGGAAAGAAGTAGTATGCGTTTCATTAGACTACTTAGAATTTAAAATTATAGGTTACAGCAGGTACGATCCCGAATATTGAGGTTCTAACTGCCTCATTTACTCCTGTGTCCTGGTTTCTTCTGAAATTGATAGACGCGGCATTCATTCTACTATAGACATTGTAAATACTGAATACCCATTCGGCCTGCCATTTGCGTTTATCGTTCTTTTTTGGGGTTAAGGTTGCTGAAATATCGAGGCGATGATAGTCGGGCAGGCGCTCCTCATTTCTCAGGCCATAAAAAGGTACGGTAAGGCCCTCGAACTGAAACTGCCCTACCGGATAATTTGTCGGTTGCCCGGTCTGATAGACAAAGTTGGTATTGAATCGCCATTTTTTATTCAGATCGTAGCTCCCGTAGAGAGAAATGTCATGGGTTTTGTCATAGGGGGTGCTGTACCAATTTGAAAAATTGATTCCGGTTTCCCTGTTCGACCTGCCATTATCAAAGGTAGGAGTTCGCCCCGGTGTACGTTGTTCGGATCTCGATAAAGTATAGGCTACCCATCCCTTAAAACGACCTTCGTTCTTCCGAAATAGCAGTTCAAGACCATAAGCTCTTGCCTGTCCGTTGAGGATGACCTGCTCAATAGCATTATTTGCTATAAGATTTGCTCCGTCTATATAGTCGATCCTGTTC
>JABDQM010000361.1 GCA_013042315.1 Flavobacteriaceae bacterium
GGATGGCCTATTATTATAACATGGATAATTTTGCTATGGCCGATTCCATGGCGCAGGAGCTTTCATCTGCAAATCTAAAAAGCAAAAGGCAACAAAATCTTGTTAAATTATGGACCGCTCTTATTAAAGGTGATAATAAGAGGGCATTCACCTACCTTAAGAAAGAGTACAATACCGAACCCGATGACCTCAACAACAACAGTAGTACCATGGTTATGGCACTTCAATTTGTAAACAGGCCAGAGGTAATTGATTCAATCTATAATAAACAGCCAATCATGGCTAATATAGACAGTTTAAGCTGCCAGACTTGTGAATACCGTCATTTTAGCAAAGGCATGGCTGATATCGCCCTCGGCAAACCTGAAAAAGCCATAGAGATGTTTAAGGACTATGGAAGAGTAAAGGAGTTTTACTGGATAAAAGACGTCTTAATGTATGCCAATATGCGCATTGGCGATCATTCGGAAGTCGATAACATTATGAACACTATAAAGCTTACTGGCGATCTGGATACCTGGAGAGAAAAATGCCTGTTGGTTGCCAAACAATACCTCCTGCAGGAAGACCGTTCACGAGCCGATTTGTATTTAAATAAGCTACTCGGATCACTTGAAGATCAGTCGGCTGAGTTGACTATTGAGGAAAAGGAATTAAAGGCATTCACCAATTTTTATTTGGATGAATTCACAGAGGCAGGTGAGATCTTTCAAAGTTTACAGGAGATAGACCCTGAAGATGTGGACTACATCTCTTTTCAAGCGATGTGCTTGTTTGAGGAAGGGGAGTTGGAAAAAGCGGAAAAGTTGATAGGGGATATTGAACGTATAAGGACTGACTATCAATATGGTGAAATCGACTATGCGAAAGCCAGATATTATGCAGTTAAAGGGGATACCGATCTTTTAATTCAAAACCTGATCCGGGCGGTAGCAGCAGGGAAACGGTATAATCCAGGGACATTTCATGACGATGTCCTAATGAAGCCTTATACAGAATTAGAGAGTTTCAAGAATGTTCTCAATTTCTGGCATTGAGTCAAAGTTTATTAGGCAATTTGGGGTAGCTTGCTGAGTATATCAATCCACAGACATTTAATAAAAAAACCGAACACTTTTGTGTCCGGTTCTGATTTCTTGAAAATTTATTAGCAAAATGCCTTGAAAAATCTTCCCAAATTAATTCGGAAGATAATTCTTTTAGATTTACTTGGTCTTAGGAACATGACCTCCCTTAGAGGTTGCTTTCGTCTTTGGAACGTGGCCTTCCTTTGAAGTTACTTTTGTTTTTGGAACATGTCCTCCTTTGGACGATGCTTGTGGTTTTGTGGTCCCCATGGTTATCAATTTTAGAGTTAATTTATCACTATATTAGTGAAAAATTAGCTCGATTCCTAAGGTATTTTGTTAAGACTTCGATATAAATCCCATACCGATTCTATTAAATGAATTTTAAAGCCTTTGTTAAAGAATGTCATGAAAAGGAAGTTTTTAAAAACCTTTCCATTTATATTGTTTCCAGTTGGGTCCTGATACAGGTGTTTTCAGTGATATATGAACCCTTTGGATTGCCAAAAATAAGCATGACCTATCTTTTACTTGTTTTGCTTATCGGATTTCCCTTTTATGTTTATCTGATATGGAGATATCGATTAAAGCCTCTCGAGTCCAGATTTAGTAGGAGAAAGGGATTAAAGGTAACATCCAAGTCGGCAGGCTCCGCAGAAGAAGTCAAGGGCCTGAAAAAAAGGAAGGTACATTTGCCCGGGGTACATTTTTACAGCCCCTTTCAAAAATTGTACTTCACCTCCCTGTTTGTTATTACCCTTGTATCTCTCTTCTCTGCCTCCCTGATAGTAAAAGCAAATTTTATCAATCAGGAAGACATGAGTGCCTTTACTTTTCCCGAGGAGCCAGACAACGATCGGATCGCCGTTCTGCCTTTTGAAAACAATACCACTGATCCCAATCTGGATGTCGTAGGTAAAATGGCAGTAGACTGGATTATGCATGGGATTACCCAGAATAAAGTAGGGCAGGTGATCTCACCTCAGGTAGTGGAAGATTACACTAATGTACTCAAGGCCAACATGGTACCGACAGGAGAAAATGGTGTACTTAAGGAATACCTCAAACCCTCAAAAGTTGTCACAGGCACTTACTATCTTAAAGACGGCCGATTGTTACTGCAGTGCTCAGTTCTGGACGGCAATATGAACAGGACATTGGTGTCATTTGAAATAACGGAATGTGATGCCGACAGCCCTCTTGATTGCATTGAAGCGATAAAACAACGGGTGCTAGGTTATCTCGATTCAAAAGGTATGGCGCAGTTGGCGTTAGAAGAAACTCCGCCTAATTACACCGCATACAAGTTATGGCTGGAAAGTGATGCCCTGCTCGAATTGCAATCTGATGAACAATTAAA
>JABDQM010000364.1 GCA_013042315.1 Flavobacteriaceae bacterium
TTACGGTCCCTTATCTCGATCTGGTCTGGGACCGGCAATTCACAGAGGCGAAAAAAAAGGGGAAGGATTTCTTTACCACGCTAATGGACTTTGAGGAAAAGAACAGTTTTTATAAAGTACTGCTGCCTCACGTTGAAGGATTAACTAAAAAGGTGAAGGATTTTTATTTTAGTTGTCCCGGATTGGCCATATCAACAGCCATAAAAAAGGATATCGGACTCTATATTGAAAATTTCTCCGGAACTCCGTATTCCAGTGAGGAAAATGAAATCCTCAGGCGTTTTGCCAAAGTATTTCAGCAGACCTACACCCGTTTTTTAGACCTGAAAAAAGCCGAAGCCCAGACAAGGGAATCACAAATCCAACTCTCACTGGAGCGTGTTCGTGCGAGGTCTTTAGCTATGAAGTCCAGCGATGAGCTGCATGAGGTTTTGGCTGTCTTATTCAGACAATTTGACGATCTTGGAATACAGCCAGTGAATGTGTTCTTAAGCCTGTTCGATAAAGAGAAAAGAACGCTTACTTATAGGGCATCGGGGAAATCGGGAAAAAGAATGCCAGGGAAACAGGTTGTAGAAGTTGATAGTATGGAAGCGATTAAGGCACTGTACGACAAATGGCTCAACGGTAATTCCGACAATGTGGAATTGATCTTTTTCCCCAAAGAAGTGCTACCTCAACTTTTTGGCATTTTCTCCGAAACCTTTTCTACAATGCCCAAAGCAGATCGCATGGGACCCGAAGATTTCCCGGAAGGTGGGTATTCCATAGCGGGATATACTCCTTTTGGCTATTTGGGATATGATCATCAAAGGCAAGCGACAGAGGAAGAGCAAGAAATTCTTGCCAGGTTTTGTACAGAGTTCACAAGGGTCTATCAACGCTTTTTGGATCTTACTAATGCAGAAGCCCAGGCCAGGGAAGCGCAGATCGAGACAGCTTTGGAGCGGGTAAGATCAAGGAGTATGGCCATGCACAAAAGTGAGGAACTGGCCGATCTATCCCTTGAATTGGTAAAACAAGTTCAGGCCCTGGGAGTAGATACCTGGTTTTGTGCCTTTAATATTTATGACGATGATTCTAAAGGCTCATTAGAATGGGGCAGTAATGGTCAGGGTACGTTTCCGAAATACAGAACTCCAAGAGAAGGTATCTTCCTTCGTTATTATGAGGCGGGTCAGAGAGGAGAAACCCTTCTTATCAATGAAATTGGGGAAGACGAATGTCCGGCTCATTATGATTACTTATGCACCCTACCCGGTGTAGGTGAGCAGCTGCTCAAAATGAAGGATGAGGGGATTCCTTTTCCTACTTCGCAAATAGACCACGTAGCCTTTTTCAAATATGGTTATGTCTTATTTATTACGTACGAACCGTCTCCGGAATCCCACGAAATATTTAAACGTTTTGCAAAAGTCTTCGAACAGACCTACACCAGGTTTCTCGACCTGCAAAAAGCTGAAAACCAGGCGAGAGAAGCACAAATTGAGGCGGCATTGGAGAAAGTTCGTTCGAGCATGATGGCCATGCATAAAACAGAAGAACTGCACCTAGTATTGAAGACTCTTTTTGAACAGATGCAATCACTTGGTCTTGAATTTCAGGGAAGTGCCATTATCATCTATGATGAAAATTTAGCGGCTGAACACTGGATGATCGGATTTTCCGGTGAGTTCCCTGAGAGCTATAAATTACCATATTCTGAACATCCCTACTGTGCCGATATGGTCAAAGCCTGGCAAAAAGGCGTTCCATTTCAGGAGTTTTTCTTTGAAGGGGAATTAAAGGTAGAATACGCAAAATGGGCGCTTGAAAATAGTGATTTCAAACATATGCCGCCTGAGTTTAAAAAGGAAATGTTAGATCCAGCGCGGCTAGTACTTTCTGAAGTTTTTAATAAGTACGGAATGCTGGAGATAATGGGACATGAACCATTACCGAAAGCAACGGTAGATATTCTAAAACGTTTTTCAAAGGTATTTGAACAGTCCTATACACGTTTTCTGGACCTTAAAAAAGCCGAAGCTCAGGCAAAAGAAGCACAGATAGAAGCGGCTCTGGAAAAAGTTCGGTCAGCCTCGCTGGCGATGCACCAAAGTAAAGATCTTCATAATGTTTTAGTAATGTTGTACAATCAATTGGATGCCCTGGGATTAAAGATGCACTCGGCCCAAATAAGTGAATCTATTGAAGATCCCAAAGCAATACATTCCTGGATAGTTACCAATGGTGCTGTTTATCCGGAACAGGTTCATATACCATTCTCTAAAAATATATATTTCAAACGTATCAGGGAAGCAGTAACCAATGGGGAATCATTTTATACCCTAAAACTTTCAAAACAACAAAAAGATAAGCACTTTCATCACATTTTTGATAATTCCTCACTTAAGAATGTGCCTCAGGAAAGAAAAGACCTCATCTTTTCCAGCCCTGGTCTTGGAACATCCAATGCAATGGGGAAATATACCTCCTTGTCAATAATGCGCTATGATGGGATTCTGTACAGTGAGGAGGAAAATGAGATCATTAAGCGTTTTGCTAAGGTGTTCGAGCAGAGCTATACACGTTTCCTCGACATCCAAAAAGCTGAATC
>JABDQM010000366.1 GCA_013042315.1 Flavobacteriaceae bacterium
GGCTTTATGATCGCCACAGCTTCGCTGAGTATGTGGATTAGTAATACGGCGAGTACCGTCGTCATGCTGCCCATTGCCATGTCGGTCATCGGTCTCTTAATAAACGACGCCGACGGCTTCACAAAGGACGATAAGAACTTTGCGTTGAGTGTAATGCTCGGAATTGCCTTTTCTGCCAATGCAGGAGGGATCGCCACGGTAATCGGAACTCCTCCAAATTCGGTGCTGATCGGGCTACTAGAAAACCAGTATCAGATCGAGATTTCCTTTTTAAAATGGATGACCTTCGGCCTCCCGTTCTCGGCACTATTACTCTTTATTTGTTATTGGGTTTTAGTTAAATGGATGTTCCCTAACAATCAATTGCAATTTTCAGCTTCACGCAAGGTGATACAGGATGAACTCACAAAACTCGGGCCTACCTCCGGAAAGGAAAAGATGGTCCTGGCTATTTTTGGGGTTACCGTGTTTTTATGGGTATTTCGAACCGTCATCAATGGAATATTTCCGTCCCTGGGACTGTCCGATACCATTATTTCGATGACAGGGGCCATCGCCCTGTTTTCCCTGCCTTACAATTTACGCAAGGGTGATTTTATCATTAGATGGAACGATACCAGTAAGCTGGCCTGGGGAATTCTTATTTTGTTCGGAGGAGGTTTGGCACTTGCTAATGGCATGTCTAGTAGTGGCATTGTCGACGTGGTTTCTGATGCTATTGCACAAAGTGATTTGACCATTTTATTTACTGTGTCCCTGCTTATTCTTTTAATGCTCTTTATGACCGAATTGATGAGTAACGTGGCATTGGTAGCCGTTCTTGCGCCAGTGGTAGCTGGTATTGCCATAGGCCTGGGCATTCCCATGTTACATGTTTTAATTCCCGTAACTATTGCGAGTAGCTGTGCATTTATGCTACCCATGGCCACTCCTCCTAACGCCATAGTCTTTGCCAGTGGTTACATTGAAGTACACCAAATGGCCAGAGCGGGGATCATTCTGAACCTGATCTCAGTGGTCCTTTTGATTATAATGTTTCAATTGATTATGCCACTCTTGTTCTAAAAAAAAAGCTCCGAAATTGCTTTCGGAGCTTGTAATTTGTTTTGATATAATCCTTATCTGCCGATATTGGCATCAAAATTCTCAGGGAGATATTGACGCGTATCAAAATCGAGTTCAAAGAGATCGGTTTCATCGATATACTCTATTGAATGAATGTCAAATTCACATCTGTATGGATTGAATCCTTCCGGAAGATACTTACGAGTGTCAAAACCCAATTCTACAACATCTGCTTCATCTATGTAGCTCACGTGTAATACGTTCGCAGGACTAGCATAAGGGTTGAAATCTTCGGGTAAATACGCCTCCGTATCAATATCCAGTGAAGTAGTTTCCTCTTCCTGCAGATATGTGATTTCGTCTACAGTCAGATTTTTATCATTTAAAGTATCATTCGCCAGAGCGATCTGTCCCGCTGCTAAGAATGAAAGTGCACTAATTTTTATAATATTTGTATTCATAACGCTTTTATTGGTTTTATTTCTAAGCAAAGATATAACCCGAAAGTCCCGTTTTTATTGTACTTCAGAAATGATTAACATTCTTCGATATAAGCCTGAATAATCACTTTCGCAAATTCTATAGATTTTCCTTATGAAGTTGGTAAGGTTTAGGCTGAATTACACATTTTAGTAGGCTCCAGACTGCTTTTTATTGCGGTAAATGCAGTCGGTTTTTTTGAGTTAAACTTCTGTTAAGAAGGCTCTTAAGGGGGTAATTCCTCGATTAAAAGCAAAAAGCCCCTGCTTTACAAGGGCTCTTCAACTAACTAATTCAAATAAGTGATCAAACAAAATTATGTTCTTTACAGCTCACTATAGACTGTAAGGGTTGAAATCTTCCGGTAGAAACTGACTAGTGTCAAATCCCAGTTCCAGATCTTCTTCTTCCAGATATACTATGGAATTAAGATCAAATTCTTTCTTGTAAGGATCAAAACCTGCAGGCAGATAATCCTTAGTATCAAATCCAAGACTTATATCCTCCTCTTCGATAAACGATACATCCCTAAAATGAGCGGGAAAAGTGTAAGGATCAAATCCTTCAGGTAAATTCGAACTCAGATCAAGGTCATCCACCTCTTCTTCAATGACATTGACATATGTTACTGATGCGAGATCAAAATACACCTTGTAAGGATCAAAATTTTCTGGCAGGTAATCTGCCGTATTAAATCCTAGATCTACCTCAGCAAAATCTTCCAAATACGGGATAGAAGATAACTCAAGGCTTGTTAATTCGTTTTCTTTTGAACATTCCCACCCTGCTAAATTAATTTCAAGAGAAGGTGCTACGATGTTCTCTTCTAAAAGAATTACCGGGTTTGTTTCAGTTTCGAGTTGGACTTCATCGGGAAAAGATGATTGCGGCGTGGAGGTAATCCCCAGGAAAACCATTCCACATAGGATTAATAATTTGT
>JABDQM010000372.1 GCA_013042315.1 Flavobacteriaceae bacterium
GTCCTTCCCACAGAAAAATAAAGTTTCCTGGAGGCCTCCTGTTGTAAGGTAGATGTCGTAAAAGGTGCTGAAGGTGATTTCTTTGCGGGTTTCTTATCGAGGGATGCAACTTTAAATTCTGCCTGTAGATTCGCTTTTAAGAATACTTCTGCTTCCTCCTTGGTATCGAATGTCTTGGAAAGTTTAGCACTAAAAACCTCTCCTTTCTGAGTTCGGAATTCTGCATTTATGCGGAAAGAGGCTACAGGAACAAAGGCTTCAATGTCGCGTTCACGCTCTACGATAAGTCGCACCGCAACAGATTGCACTCTTCCGGCAGAAAGGCCCGGTTTAATTTTTTTCCATAACACCGGCGAAAGTTCGTAGCCCACTAATCGGTCGAGGACTCTCCTGGCCTGCTGGGCGTTGACCAAATCATAGTTAATGGCCCGCGGATTGTCAATCGCATTCTGTATGGCCGACTTAGTAATGGAATTAAAGACAATTCGTTTGGTTTTGTTCTTGTCCAGATCGAGTGTTTCTGCCAGGTGCCATGAGATGGCCTCTCCTTCCCGGTCCTCATCACTGGCAAGCCAGATCGTCTCAGCCTTCTTTGCCAGGTCCTTAAGTTTTTTTACAAGGGACTTTTTGTCTTTGTCGACAATGTATTTGGGTTTAAAATCGTTGGCTACGTCAACCCCCAGTTCTTTTGACGGAAGGTCTGCAATATGTCCAAAACTCGACTCTACCTTAAAATCCTTTCCCAGAAATTTCTCGATAGTCTTTGCTTTGGCGGGTGATTCTACTATTACTAAATTCTTAGCCATTCATTGATTTTTGAAGTCACAAAAGTATAGCAAAAATTTGATTTGCTTCTTTTACTTCTTTTGTGATTCAAAATATCTTCAGCCAACTGATCCTCGAAAGCCCGTCCAGGGATAATTAATCCAGAGCCATGGAACTGATCAATTCCAGGCTGGTTGTAGTATAGGTATATTGATATAAAACCTCATCACCGATCATTAGCAAATGGTCCTGCATCGGAATAACATCAAAGGTGGTGATCCCATCAAAATGTTCCAGGGGGGTTAAGTTGGGCACATTGCTTTTGTCATAAACTTTAAGACCAAAACTTCCATCACATACAAAGAGTTTATCGTCCTTTACACCCAGGCCATAGGGTTCTTCCATGGGGTACGACTTAAGAAGAGCAGGATTAGAAATATCGGCTATATCGATGACGAATAATCCACTTTCGGTAGCGCCGCATCCATTTCCGCCTCTTAAAGTTACATAGGCGAAATCCCCGTCTACAACAACAGGATCACAAGCCGTGCCGTGTTGAAATTCGGAAACGAAGCTGGGCTGCGCCGGGGAGGAAATATCGTAGATATACATTCCGCTACGGCTCCCTAAGAACAAATGATTTTCCTGATTGAAGATTGTTTCGATATCGAATCCTGCATATACATCTTCCATGTCTACGGGATTCGCCAGGTCTGAAATTTCAAAGATATTTATACTGTGATTGTCCACGGCATATAAATAATCTGCAACGATCTTAAAGCGTGCCAGTGAGCCTCCTTGTCCTACACTGTTTTCAGCGGCATTGGCCATCAGTACATCATCAAAGCGTTGCTGCACCTCTTCTACCAATCTGCGTTCGGTGACCACTTCCCAGCCAATAAGTACATTATCGGGATTTCCCCAATCATCGTATTCAAAAATATCTGCCTCCAGCGGCCAAATAACGTTATCCCTGAGAACGTCATTTAGTCTGTTAACTATCTGAATATTATTTATATCTGATATATCCAGAACAATAAGGTCTGTCAGGCTATCAGCATAGAGGAAATTGTTTTTTACTGAAATGTCCACATTTCCTGCTATTTTAATGAAGGCTACCTTGGTCGGGGAACTGGGGTCACTGTTATCTATCACATGAACCCCTTTGTATTTGTCATTAATAAAAATGTAATTCTCGTAGGCGTAGATTTTACCTGATTCATTTATGGGCTGGGGAACGGTGACGTCTACACCATTTTTAAATTCTTCCACTGAAATCGTCAGGGGTCGGGCTACGAGATAATCGGCATACTTTCCCGAATCTTCTTTTTCACAGGAAAGCAAACTCGAAACGGCAATAACAGCAAGCAGGAAATTCAGGGTTTTCATAAGAAAGTTTATTAATGGATTAGGATACACTATAGATACGGAGTCAACTGCCTAGTTGCGTTTTTTTTATGAAAATATTCACCTGTCAAATTGTCATAAAAAAGGATATTGTCTTATCTTTGCCCTCCTTTAATACGCCTGTCATTATAGAGTTTATATGGAAAAAGTAATCGATGAAAGTATTCAGGGCTCTGCCCTGAAGACAAAGTCAATAAATAAAAATGTGCGAAAGCTCTACATAGAGAGCTATGGTTGCCAGATGAATTTTTCCGACAGTGAGATCGTGGCCTCTATCCTGGCTGATGAAGGGTTTAATACCACTTCCGAGTTAGAGGAAGCAGACCTGGTGCTTGTCAATACCTGCTCTATTCGTGAAAAAGCCGAAACAACGGTAAGGAAAAGGCTTGAAAAATTCAATGCCGTTAAAAAATCCAGACCTCATTTAAAGGTTGGAGTACTCGGATGTATGGCCGAACGCCTAAAAAGTCAGTTTCTTGAAGAAGAAAAGATAGTTGATATGGTGGTGGGCCCCGATGCGTACAAGGACCTTCCAAATCTTGTCAGGGAAATAGACGAAGGTAGAAATGCAGTAAATGTGATCCTTTCCAAGGAAGAAACCTATG
>JABDQM010000383.1 GCA_013042315.1 Flavobacteriaceae bacterium
TCCCGGTATTTCATCCCACATACCTTGATCTTCATGACTCCAGGGTTTTAATAAATTCAGCTGCCTGATGTCCCGGATCTTTTGTGGCCATAAAGGTTTCCCCTATGAGAAAACCACGGTAGCCCAACGCTCTTAGTTCGCCTATAGCCTCAATTTGGCTGAGGCCGCTTTCCGAAACTTTCACAATGTCCTCAGGAATCACAGGCGACAGTTCCCTGCTGGTTTCCAGTGAGACTTCAAAGGTTTTTAAATTTCTGTTATTCACTCCAATCATATCTATATCAGAAAGAAGGGAATATTCTAATTCTTTCCTATTGTGTACCTCTAGTAAAACCTCTAAGTTGAGTTGATGAGCCAGGTCTGTAAACCTTCTGATCTCCTCCTTGTCAAGGATGGCCGCAATAAGTAAAACGACGTCAGCACCCAAGGCCCTGGCTTCGTAAAACTGATATTCATCGATCATAAAATCTTTCCTCAACAGGGGAAGATTTGTGGATGCTCTGGCGATTTGCAAATCTTCGGGACTACCTCCGAAGAAATGACTGTCTGTAAGAACAGACATGCCGCATACGCCGGCTTTCTCATAACCCGATGCTACGTTTTCCACGGTACTGTGATGATTGATGACGGATTTAGAGGGGGATCGCCTTTTAAATTCGGCGATAATACCGGATTTGCTATTTCTCAAAGCCCCGGAGAGTGAATGAGTTGGACGTTCGAAAAGATCACTTCCTTTGAACTGTTGTACAGGCAGTATCTCCTTTTTTAAAGCGATCTCACGCTTTTTGTGTTGTACTATTTTTTGCAATATATCCATTATGCACTCATTTCTTGAAGGGTTCTTAGCGCATTTAATCCAGCTCCGCTCATAAGTGATTCTCTGGCAATTTCAAATCCTTCCGCCGGGGTGAGATTTTTGACCGTTGCTATGGCGATACCCGCATTTGCACAGACAACGTTGTTCTGGGCCTCAGTACCTTTTCCCTGAAGGATATCCATAAAGATCTGTGCTGAATCCGCGATGGTATTTCCTCCTCTTATTGCATCTTTCCCAATTTTTTGTATGCCAAAATCTTCAGGATACAACATGGCTTCTGAGGAATTTGAAATCGTTTTTGCAGGGCTCGTCAGGGAGATTTCATCATAGCCGTCAAGGGCGTGTAAAATAGTATACCGCTTGTCTGTATTCTGATAGAGATAGCCGTACATCCGGGCCAATTCGAGGTTAAATACCCCTACGATCTGATTCTTTGGAAAGGCAGGGTTTACCATCGGTCCCAGCATGTTAAAGAAGGTTTTTACGGCCAGTTCGCGCCGAATGGGCGCCACATTCTTCATCGCCGGATGGAAGAGCGGGGCATGGAGGATGCAAATCCCTGCAGATTCGATGCTCTTACGCAAATAGTCAGGGCTATTACTAAACTCGATCCCTAAAAACTCCATTACATTACTGCTGCCACAAGTTGAGGAAACCCCGTAGTTTCCATGCTTGGTAACATGGATTCCAGCCCCGGCTGTGACGAAGGAAGCCAGGGTAGAGATATTAAAAGTGTCTTTGCCGTCTCCCCCGGTTCCGCATAGATCAACCGGGTCGTAATCGGAAAGGTCAATTGCCAGACAGAGTTCGAGCAGGGCATCCCTAAAACCTTCCAATTCCTCAATAGTTACGCTCCTCATCATATAAACGGTAAGGAAGGCTGCCGTCTGGGAAGTATTGTATTCCCCTTTGGCCATGTTAATCAGGATCTGCCTCGCATCTTCCTTGCTGAGGATCTCCTGGTTGATCAAGCGATTTAGTGTTTCTTTCATACCGTTGTTCGTATCCAGTTTTCTAATATTTTTTTCCCGTCCGGGGTGAGTACCGATTCTGGATGAAACTGTACTGCAGACACATCGTATTCTTTATGCCGAAGGGACATCAGCTGTCCGTTTCTATCAAAAGATGTAGCGATGAGGTCATCGGGAAGTTGGGGGTCGACCACCCATGAATGGTAACGCCCTACTTCTATATTTTTTGGCAGACCTGAAAAAATAGGATCTTCTTTTGAAATCTCGATTTCCGTGGCTACGCCGTGATATACCTTATCCAGGTTGATAAGCTTTCCCCCAAAAACTTCTCCAATGGCCTGTTGGCCCAGACAAACCCCAAAGATGCTTTTAGACGGGGCGTATTTTTGTATGATTTTCTTTAAGAGGCCGGCTTCATCGGGGATTCCGGGACCCGGGGATAAGACTATTTTTTGGAAAGGTTCAATTTCTTCCAGGGAGAGTTTATCATTTCTTTTTACTACTACCTCACAATTCAACTCTTCCAGGTAATGGACCAGGTTGTAGGTAAAACTGTCGTAATTATCGATGACCAATACTTTTATCATATCAGAGATCTTCAGCGATTTCGAGTGCTTTGTTCAAAGCCCCCAGTTTGTTATAGGTCTCCTCCAATTCATCATCAGGATCTGAAGCCGCAACCAAACCAGCCCCTGCCTGGTAATAGAGGGTGTGATCCTTACTGAGAAAAGTGCGAATCATGATGGCATGATTGAAGTTCCCGTGGAAATCCATAAATCCGATGGCTCCGCCGTAATACGTCCTGTTTGAAGGTTCATAAGCTTCAATA
This sequence comes from Flavobacteriaceae bacterium, assembly GCA_013042315.1. GTDB lineage: Bacteria > Bacteroidota > Bacteroidia > Flavobacteriales > Flavobacteriaceae > Muriicola. The sequence continues at coordinate 2,618 of JABDQM010000383.1, forward strand.
AGTTGCATAGCCCTGTGTTTGGGCGCACCGCTCAAGGTGCCGGCAGGGAAGGTATCGGCCACCACTTTCAATGTTGGGATGTCCTTTTTCTTTTGTGCACTTACTTTGGATACCAGATGAATCACATGTGAAAAAAATTGCACCTCCCTGTAGTTCTCAACTTTTACCTGAGAGCCATTTCTACTGAGGTCATTTCTGGCCAGATCCACCAGCATTACGTGTTCACTGTTTTCTTTGGCGTCTTCAGACAGTTTTTTTGCCAGTAGGGCATCCTCTTCGTCATTACCCGTCCTGCGGAATGTTCCTGCAATCGGGTGTATCTCGGCTTTTCCATCTTTTACGATAAGCTGGGCTTCGGGTGAGCTGCCAAAGATCTTAAAGTTGCCATAGTCAAAATAGAACAGATAAGGGGAGGGGTTGATACTTCTAAGAGCTCTGTAAACGTTGAACTCATCACCCTTGAATCGCTGCGAAAACCGTCTTGATAGCACGAGCTGGAAAACATCACCTCGATGGCAGTGCTCCTTGGCCAGACTTACGAATTCTTTGTACTTGTTGTCTTCGAGGTTTGTTTCCCTTTCTCCTGATTTACTAAAGGTATAGGAGGCAAAATTACGAGCGTTGAGCAATTGTTCTATGAGATCTACATTGCTCTCGCGATCGTAGCAGTGTGCAAAAATATAGGCCTCGTTCTTAAAGTGATTGATGGCGATGATATTTTGATATACTGCATAGTAAACATCGGGAATTTGAATAAGCCCTTCCTTTTTCCGGATCTCCACATCCTCAAAATACCTAACGGCGTCGTAAGCGAGATAGCCAAAGAGTCCGTTGTTGATAAACTTAAAGTCCTGCTCCGAAACCTGAAACTGTTTGGCAAAGTTGTCTATCGCGCCGGCCACATCCGTGGTCTCGGTGATTTCAGATATCTTTTCTTTCCCGTCAGGGAATTCTTCCCTGATCTTTTCATCTTGAATAGTAATGGAAGCGATAGGATTACAGCAGATATAGGAAAACGTATTGTCATTAGCCCTGTAATCACTGCTTTCCAGCAAAATGCTATTGGGAAATTGATCCCGTATCTTCAGATATACACTTACCGGAGTAATAGTATCTGCGAGAATCTTTTTGTAATGAGTCTTAAGTTGATACGACATTTTATTCTACTAAATTCGATTTGTTAGCTTGTGGTTATGAAAGCAAAAAGGCTTGTCGTGATAGACAAGCCTTTTCGTACAGTAGTACTTAAATGTGCTTCGCTCACGACATCAGACGTAAGTTAGACCACCACCAAGTATTTACTGTAATTTTTTTCATGAGGTCAAATATAGAAAGGAAATTGAAATATTCAAATCAATTTAAGTGAATCTTGGGAAACATTCCGGTAAGCTCATCACAATTAGTATCGAAGTGGCATTCTCTCTGATCTGTACAAGATGTCTGTTTGTCCCCAGGAACTGGTTTTGTTCCCATTTGTACTCTTCAAGTAAAGGGTAGCCTCAAAAACTTCCTTGCCGCTGTTTCGATCCACTTCAACAATTTTCCCCGCCAATCGTCCTTTGTCCTTGAGATATCCCGAGGTCACAAGGACGTTATCTGTTTCTGGCAGGTAGTCTACATCGCTCACGATGGTTGAAAAGAAATCCTGTCCGCGGTCTTTGCCGTATTGCCAGAGCTGTTTTACGGTATTGTTTTTTTCATCGATGCTGTACTCAACTGCACGGGAGTATTGAATTTTTGGATCGTAGTTCCGGTGGGTCCCATTGTCAAAAACCAAAAGCGTTCCTCCTGGCAAAAGTTCAGGGGCATGAGGTCCCCAGGGGAAATCGAACTCCTCATCACTTTCAACTCCCTGCTGTACATTTTCAGGGTAGGCTTCCCCTTCTAAATCTGCAGCGGTAAGCAGATATGGAGCTGTTTCAAAACCCTCTCCGTTTCTTCCGGTTTTACCCCAGTTGTTCGCCGGAGACATGATCCATTGCAACTGATTGTTCCAGGAGATTTTAAAAAGGCCCTGATTCTTCCCAGACACGATGATTGAGTTGTCGCTTTCGTCAAAAGCCAGACCGTTCATATGCAGCCAATCGCCGGGTCTGAAGAAATTGAGATCCTTTCTGCTAACATCCAGTACTTTGGCCACATCCCATTCCCTGACAATTTTAGAATTTTTACGATCGAATAGGATGATAAAATCACTGTCTGATTCCACGTAATTACCGTCGAGTTTTATAAAGTTGTTTCGCTTGCCCACACATATCAGCAAATTCCCATCGGGCAATTCAACGACATCGTGATGCATCCCGTAATTGGTATTGATGGAAGTTTCCCTGATGATCTTACCGAGCATGTCGAATTCGTAAATCACATGTCTGCTTACCATCAAAATAGTTCCGTCTTTTAGTCGTTGAAACGGACTTACCATTTTACCGGCAAAGCTCAGATCGAGATACCAACGCACTTGCCCTTCATCATCAAATATCATGGGACCTGAACTAAATTTACCCCTATTGGCAAAATGGATGTCACATCCGTGCATTCCCGATGCCATTTTACTGCGATCGATAGAATTAATAACGATCTGAGGAAATTTTGAGGGAGTTTTAGCTGTTCTGATTTCAAGGGTATCCCTGATCTCCCCACCTTCATAAGTTAGCGTAACGGCAACCTGATTGTTCTTATCCGGGTAGAGCCCTAGAACGGGTATTTCGGATTTTGTGCTACTTTCATCAAAGTGCTGTTCCCATGGAATTTCTCCGAGAACCTTTACTGTTGTTTTTACCGGCTTTTCAGCCTCTATCTGCAAAACAGCTGACAGTGGCGAAATATTATTAGGATTAAGAACAGCTTCTATGGAATAATCAAATCCTGAATTACAGCCGGAAAATATGGCCAGAACTGAGAGGGATAAAACGAAGGTTAAAATTGATCTTTTCAATGTCATTTTATAAGGCTTGACCAAAAATAGAATTTTGAGATTAAAACCTGTGGTATAAACAATAAAAAACCCGGACAAGATATTGTCCAGGTTAATTATATTAAGTGAGTTTTCTTAGAATTCCAGATCTACTACAAGATCAAATTCGTCATAGATCGTCTTGTCTCCGAGGTTGTCGAAGAAACTTCCAGATCCGTAGCGAACATTGTATTCGGCTCTGTCAATTTTAGCTGTGGCCGTAGCCTTGTTGCCGTAAATGGAAACATCAAAAGTTATAGGCTTGGTAATACCTTTAATGGTAAGGTCGCCTGTAACCTCATAAGAATTTTTCCCATTAGCTTTTACGTTGGTAAATACCAATGTTGAAGAAGGGTGGTTGCTAACTCCGAAGAAATCATCAGATTTAAGGTGTCCTTCCAATTTTGCTTTTGACCCGCCTTCTAGATCTGTAGCGATTAAGCTGGTCATGTCTACTGTAAAGTTTCCGCCAACCAGTACGTCTTCATCAAAGGTGAGTTCTCCTGCTGTAAGCTGGATTAGTCCGGTGTGCGATCCGGTTACTTTATACGCTTTCCACATTACAGAACTTTCGTCCGTCTTAACGGATTTGGTAATGATGTCTGCCGGTTCAGTGGCTGCAGAGGCAAAACCTCCGAAAACTAGGGCCATGGTAATACTTAAAATTGTTTTTTTCATGATTTTAATTTTAGAAATTGAATTGATAATTAATTAATGTATATGTGTAAATAAACTTTCTTTTGGTCTGCGAACCTTCTTCAGGTGCTGGGTTTCATCTTCCTCGGAACGATAGCCCACCGCCACTACAACGGAGGTGGTTAAATCTTTCTCCTGAAGATTTAATATTTTGTCATAGGCCTCAGCTTCAAAACCTTCAATAGGACATGCGTCGATCTGCATAGTACTTGCCGCTGAGAGCAAATTGCCCATAGCCAGATAGGTCTGCTTTGCGGTCCAATTTTCTTTGACCTCTTCAGGCAGATCTACCAATTTTGATTTCATAAATTCTCCATAGGCTTTTAAACCTTCTTTCGGAATTTCCCTTACATCGCTCACTTCTTTTAAGTAGCTGTCAATAAGTTCAGGGCCAAAGTTCCTGATATTCGCAAAGACAAACAGATGAGAAGCCTCTGTGATTTGCGACTGTCCCCAGGAAACTTCTTTTAGCGAACTTCTTATTTCGGGATCTGTTATGATAAAGACGTGGTAAGGCTGAAGGCCAAATGAAGAGGCACTCAGTTGCGTAGCATCCAACAATAAATTGAGGTCGGTATCGGAAACACTTCTGTCACTGTCAAATTTTTTGGTGGCATAGCGCCATTCTAAACTTTCGATATACGATTTCATAGCAATTTTTAAAATTTATCTAAGAGGGAATTGAGTTTTTTTAATTCATTTTCGTTGAGGTCTGCAACCAGAGCATGCTCTGTCGCTTTCATTATTTCGTCCATTTCACTGAGTAAGATGAGCCCTTGATCAGTAATGGTGATTTCAATTTTCCTGCGATTCGCCTCACATACTGATCGATCCACAAGACCTTTCAATAGGAGCTTATCAACTAAACGGGTGGTATTACTCATTTTGGTCACCATACGCTCATTGAGAGTAGAAAGGTTGGCAGGTTGATCTCCCTGACCTCTCAGAATCCTCAGGACATTAAATTGTTGTAATGAGACACCATAAGGTTTAAGAGCCGTTGTAATGGATTCAACCACCTTGTTGTTAACCAACATCAGATGGATGAGGGTCCGACTCTTCAGTGGAAGGCTCTTTTTTGTTTTTATGATTTCTTCTACATTCATGTAACTACAACAATTGTATATACAAATGTAATATTTCTTTTCGATCTAAAAAGGCGTGGAGTAATAAAAGTCTGTTAAATTTATAGTATGCAGGACGCCAAATGTTTCTTTCTCTTTTGATAGGCTTATGAAATAATTACTATCTGAGGAAGTATTCTTATTTTTGCATTTCAAAAACAAGATCATGGCAGACCTCACCCAAGAAGAATGGACCAAACAATTAAGTGAAGACCCCAATGGGGTTGTTCTGGATGTACGTACTCCGGAAGAAATTGAAGAAGGCATCATTGAAAATGCAATGCATCTAGATATCTACACAGGACAAGCCTTTGTCGATTCCTTAAAAGACCTTGATAAAAGTAAAACCTACTTTGTCTACTGCCGTTCAGGGAATAGAAGTGGACAGGCGTGTGCTATAATGAACAGTCTTGGTTTTGAAAAAACGTTCAACCTTCAGGGGGGTATCCTGGAGTGGGAAGGGGACCTTAGCTAATCTTTTACTTCTTTCTTTTCTGAATCCTGTTTTCAGACTTCGATCTTACATTAGCAGATGCAAGAAATTGTGCTGCACAGAATCTGGGAATCACAGGATTTTCCTATCAATGAGCTCACCACTACTACCGGTGAGGCAATCCAAGTGATTAAAATTGGAAAACCAAATCCATTCTCCGGTCCCGATTTTCGGCATGCGAGAATTCGGATTGGTGACAGAGAATGGAGCGGTCATGTAGAATTACATGTAAAAGCATCCGATTGGTATCTCCACGGGCACCAAAGAGATCAAGCTTATGACACGGTTATTTTACACGTGGTTTGGGAGGCCAATTTTGAAGTCAGACGGAGGGATGGCACGCTTATTCCCACCTTGTCCCTTTCGGAAATTGTTTCCCGAAAGGCTTTAAATAAAACCGATAAATCTACAAGTTCGGGTCGTAATATTAGATTGGCCTGTAAGGGAATGCTATCTTCCGTACCCGTAAACATGGTCAATTCCTGGCGGGATGAGCTTTTCTGGCATCGACTTAATAAAAAGTGCGTGGAAATAGATCTCTGGGGTCAGGCGTCGAATTTTAACTGGGAACAAGTTCTCTTTAAAGCCCTCTTAAAAGGCTTTGGTCTTAATCACAATGGAAAAGCATTCCTCAGCCTGGAAAGGGCACTGCCTTTTGATGTTTTTAGAAAATTGACGCATAATCTCCCTGCCCTGGAGAGTGTTTTCCTGGGATTGTGCGGCTTACTGAGCGGTGAATACTCTGAAGACCCCTATTTTCTTTCGCTAAAAAAGGAGTATTTGTATTTGAGCACTAAATACAAGCTCAGTGCTGACGCCTGCCACACCCCTGTGTTTTTTTCTTTAAGACCCCATAATTTTCCAACAATAAGACTATCACAACTCGCTCAGCTATACCACCAGCTACCTAATTTATTCGATCGTATAAGGAGAGCTAAATCTTTGCCGGCCCTTAAAAATCTTCTAAATACCCATGCCAGTTCGTACTGGAATACCCATTACACCTTTGGAAAGTCGGGAACCTACGAGCTAAAAAAATTGAGCAATTCTTTTAAAGATCTCCTCTTATTAAATGCCGTATTTCCAGTGTTGCGTTGTTACGGCGAGTACATTGGGAAAGTTGTTGATATACAGATAATGCAATGGGCCACAGAATTGAAAGCGGAACAGAACAGCCTGATCCGTACTTTTAAAAAAGAAGGCATCAGTTCACAAAACGCCTTTGAATCCCAAGCACTCATCCATCTACACACCCACTACTGTAGAAAAAATAAATGCCTTCAATGTCAGTGGGGTACATATATATTGTATGGAAAATAGTAATTTTAAGGCATGAATATTTTTTATCGCCTGCTGTACTTTTTTCAAAAACGGGGGTTTGAGGTCTCAAGACGAATAGCGGAACGTCTGGGAATAAGAGCCCGGGTGGTGCGCACAACATTTATATATCTGACCTTTGTCACCCTGGGTTTTGGATTTGCGCTATACCTGTTTTTGGCATTTTGGCTGCGGATAAAAGACCTGATCTATACCAAACGTACTTCAGTATTTGACCTTTAATATGTTACGACTCTTTCGTTCGAAGATCTACCTGGCCATCGCTTTGATGATCACCGTACTGATAATCGGAGTATTGGGATATCGATATATTTCCGATTACACCTGGTTAGACGCCTTGTATATGACCATCATTACCGTGACTACTGTCGGGTTTATGGAGGTAAAACCATTAAATGCCGAAGCAAAGATCTTTACGGTGATGCTCATTATTAGTAGTGTGATCATATTTTCCTTTGCCCTATCGGTGATTTCAGAATATATTCTGAGTAGAAATTCTTTACAACTTCTAAAAAAGAAAAAAGTGAGAAATCAGATCAACAGTTTAAATAATCATGTCATCGTTTGCGGCTTCGGACGAAATGGTATGCAGGCTGCAGAGCGATTAAAAGCGTACAAAAGACCGTTTATTGTTATTGAAAAAGACAGAGAGGTGATCGATAAATATGAAAATGAAGTGCTCTTTGTAGAAGGTGACGCCAATGAAGACAATGTGTTGATCGAGTCGGGGATAGAGCGCGCCAGTTATTTGATTGCCACCTTGCCGGATGATGCAGACAACTTATTTGTCGTCCTTTCAGCCCGTCAATTAAATCAAAACCTATTTATCATTAGCAGAGCGTCAAAAGTTACTTCTCAGAAAAAACTGCAATTGGGTGGGGCTAATAAAGTGATCATGCCCGATAAGATAGGGGGAGATCATATGGCCTCTCTCGTCGTGATTCCCGACCTGATTACCTTTATGGATAAACTATCGATGGAAGGAGAACACACAACTAACCTGGAAGAAGTGGCCATAGAAGACTTTTCAGATCAGGTAGATTGTAATTCGCTGAGAGATCTCGACCTGAGGAGAAAAACCGGATGTACTATAATTGGTTATATAGAACCGGATGGCAATTACATCATCAACCCTGAGGCCGATATGCCCCTCAAACCCAATAGCAAGGTTATCGTCCTGGGCCGACCTGAACAGATACGCAGATTGAATGAAATGTTCCATATCCAAGCCTGACATTTGGGAAAGAATATTTGATTTGGATTATATTTTTTAGGATATTGCCCGCCTGTTCAATCTACAGACCATATAAATCCTAATTCACTTTATGAAGCCATATCTCTTCTTTTTCCTGATTCTTTTCAGTGTTTCCATGGTATCACAAGACCTGGAAGTCAAAGGCAAGACGATAAATCCATCCGATAACATCAATGACGGTGTGATCCAGTTAGAGGTAGATGGGGGAGTGCCCCCCTACACTTATAAATGGAGCAACCAGCTTACTCCGTTGAGTTCCAAGACCGCCAGCGGCCTCGTGGAAGGAGTTCCCTATTCAGTCACGGTTACCGACAATGCCGGAACTTCCATCACAAATGAATACACAATAGAAACCCAATCCATTACCGAGATTTTTAACGGGAATATGTCTCCGGCCGTAAGTGCCCTTGGAAGTGTTCTTTTCTGGGACCCATTTGAGGCCACCGGGATTTATGATCCAGTTGTTTATGCAGACGTAAAGCTCATAGCTACTCCGGGTTGGTCAGCTTCGGTAGAAGACCGATTTGTTCTCAAGCAATGGTTGGTTGAAGAGGGTGAGCATGTTGAAAAAGGGCAGGAAATTGCACTGGTATCGAGCAAGGACGGTTCTGTGGATACGGTTCGTAGCTCGGCTAATGGAAAGCTCATATACCTTGTGGCTGAAGGGAAGGTCATCTATAATTCAGATAATCCAGAGGATGTTATTGAGCAAGGAGCTCACTACCTGGCTGAGATTGAATACGATACCCCTGAGATTATCAAACACCCCAACGGCGATCCCGTAACCAAAAATATCCCCTTTATTGTGATTTGGCTAGTGCTGGGGGCAACGTTCTTTACCATCAGAATGGGCTTTATCAACATTCGTGGATTCAGACATTCTATCAGTCTGGCTAAAGGGAAATACGATGATCCGGATGCACCGGGACAGGTAACCCACTTCCAGGCCCTGGCAACCGCAGTTTCTGGAACCGTGGGATTAGGAAATATTGCAGGTGTTGCTGTTGCGGTATCCCTGGGAGGAGCAGGAGCTACCTTTTGGATGATCGTCTGTGGTTTGTTGGGAATGTCTTCCAAGTTTGTAGAGTGTACCCTCGGTGTAAAGTACAGGGATATCCTCCCCGATGGTCGTGTTTTTGGGGGTCCTATGAATTACCTTCGATACGGGCTTGAAAAAAGGAATTTAAAAGGATTTGGTAAAATATTGGCGGGCTTGTTCGCTGTACTTGCAGTAGGAGCCTCCTTTGGTGGAGGAAATATGTTTCAGGCCAACCAGTCGTTTGAACAACTTGCCGGGCAATTTTCCATGCTCGAAGGGAACGGATTCTGGTTTGGCGTCATCACTGCGATCCTGGTAGGAGTAGTAATTATAGGCGGTATTCAGAGTATTGCTAAAGTAACAGGCAGGGTAGTTCCAATCATGGCCTCCATTTACATTATTGCAGCCTTGGCTGTCATTATTGTGAACATTCAGAATATCGGACCTGCTTTTTCTGCAATTATCGATGGCGCATTCAGTCCAAGCGCTCTTAAAGGTGGTGTAATTGGCGTGTTGGTCGTAGGCTTTCAACGGGCCGCATTTTCCAATGAGGCCGGTGTAGGTTCGGCCGCTATAGCCCATAGTGCGGCGAAAACCAATCATCCTCCTTCAGAAGGCTTTGTTGCCCTTCTCGAACCCTTTATCGATACAGTTGTCGTATGTACGCTTACTGCCCTGGTTCTCATCTTTACCGGTATGCACGAAGTGGAAGGTATGGCAGGTGCTCAACTTACCTCGGACGCTTTTGGAAGTGTAATCTCTTGGTTCCCATATGTGTTGGGAATTGCTGTCTTTCTCTTTGCTTTTTCAACCATGATCTCATGGTCCTATTACGGGATGCGGGCATGGACGTATTTGTTCGGTAAAAGCAAGCGGTCCGAAATGCTTTATAAAATTTTATTCCTGGTTTTTGTAGTAGTTGGTGCCTCAGTAAGTCTGGGTGCTGTTCTCGACTTTTCAGATATGATGATTCTGGCGATGTCGTTTCCCAATATCATCGGACTGTATATTATGTCTGGTGAAGTGAAAGGAGATCTGCGAGAGTACTGGAAGAAACTGAAAAACAACCAACTCTACAAAAAACAGAATACATGAAGAAGTCATTGATTGCCCTGATCGCTGTACTCTTTCCTCTAATCGGCTTTTCGCAGGAGACAGCAGAAATGGGACTCGATGAACAAATTAACGCGTGGTTTGAACCCATTACAGCAGTATGGGAAGCCATCGTCTTTTGGCAGGTTCCCGGAACAGGGATCCCTCTGGTCGTTATCATTTTGGTTCTTGGGGCTGCCTTTTTCACCTTGTATTTCGGATTTGTCAATATCAGGAAATTTCCACTGGCCATAAACGTGGTGCGCGGGAAGTATGATGGGGTAGAAGGACCTGAAGGGCACGGCGTTGAAAAAGCTAATGTCAATATTGTAGACGGAGATCTACCAGACACCATAAGAGATGAGAGCAAGCAGGGAGAGGTAAGTCATTTCCAGGCACTAGCTACAGCCGTCTCGGGTACTGTAGGCCTTGGAAATATAGCCGGAGTGGCTCTGGCCATAGCTATTGGCGGGCCCGGCGCAACTTTCTGGATGATCGTATGTGGCTTACTCAGTATGAGCACAAAATTTGTTGAATGTACACTAGGGGTTAAATACCGTGACGTCGATGAAAGCGGAACTGTATACGGAGGCCCCATGTACTACCTGTCCAGAGGACTCAAAGAAAGAGGATTCACCGGGTTGGGTAAAGTATTGGCTGTCGTCTTTTCCATTTTATGTGTGGGAGCTTCCTTTGGAGGTGGTAATGCGGTACAATCCAATCAGGCTGCAGAGCAACTCGCTTCCATGATGGGACTTCAGGGCGGGTCCATCGGTTTTATCATCGGCATCGTGCTAGCGGTCATCGTAGGAATAGTAATCATCGGTGGGATTAAGCGAATTGCAGCAGTAACAGAAAAGGTTGTACCCTTTATGGCGGTGATTTATGCGCTGGCTTGCTTCGCAGTGATCTTTGCCAATTTCTCATATATTGACGACGCCTTTGTACTCATTTTTAAAGGAGCATTTACCCCTGAGGCAGGGTTGGGAGGATTATTCGGAGTGTTGATCGTAGGCTTCAGGCGAGCGGTATTCTCCAATGAAGCCGGTGCGGGTTCAGCAGCCATTGCGCATTCAGCTGTTAAAACAAAATATCCGGCTAGTGAAGGGATAGTTGCCCTTCTAGAACCCTTTATCGATACCGTAGTGATCTGTACCATGACAGCCCTGGTAATTATTTTTTACAACAGCGGAGGCGTCTTTGAGTACGGGGGAGACGGGGCAGGAAATGTCATTGTAGACGGTGCCAGCCTGGGAGGTGTTACACTCACATCCCTGGCCTTTGAATCTGTCCTTCCGTGGTTTCCATATGTACTTACCCTGGCCGTAGTACTCTTTGCAATTTCAACTATGATCTCGTGGTCGTACTACGGACTTCAATCATGGAAATATTTATTCGGACGAAGTAAAACTGCAGACTTAACGTATAAATTGCTTTTCATTGCATTCGTCATTATCGGTGCATCTGCTTCAATGGGCGCGGTTTTTGCCTTTTCTGATGCGATGATACTGGCTCTGGTATTTCCAAATATGCTGGGATTACTCTTTCTCTTTCCTAACGTGAGGGATGAATTGTCAAAATACCTGGATGCGATTAAGGCTTTGAAGAAATAGCAAAACTGATAAAATGAGATCCCATTTCCGGTATACCAAACAGGAAAAACGGGGAATCCTTTTTCTGCTCCTGCTCATCACTTCCCTACAATCGGGATTCTACTTCTACGATTTACGATCTGTGGACGAGGGCGATCCGCTTTTTTCGGTGGATAGTCTGGCGCAGGCTTTTATCGACAGTGTCAGAGCATCACCACGAACGCCTGATAAAACCATCCTTAGGCCTTTCAATCCTAACTATATATCAGATTATAAAGGCTACGTTCTCGATATTTCTCCTGAAGAACTCGACAGGCTTTACGCCTTCAGGGAAAAAGGACAATACATCAGGAGTGCAAGTCATTTTCAGTCGGTAACGCAAATTTCCGATTCATTGCTCAACCGGATCAGCCCCTATTTTAAGTTTCCAAAATGGACTACAAGGGGGTACAGCAATAGCAGAGATCTAAAGGCAGTGGTGCCCAAAGACCTGAATTCCGCATCTGCAGAAGAGCTGCAACAGATACCAGGCATAGGTCCGGTTTTGTCTGCTCGTATAGTGAAATTCCGGGATCGACTCGGTGGATTTCTGGTCTCAGAGCAATTACTGGATGTTTACGGCCTTGATCGCGAAGTAGCAGAAAGGGCAATGCTCACTTTTCGGGTTGTTAAAGCTCCGGAGGTAAGGAAGATCCATTTGAATACGGCAGAGGTAGATGAACTTGTCAGCCTTATTTATTTGAACAGGAAGCTCGCAAGGCGCATTGTGGCTTATCGCGAAGAGCATGGCAGATACGACTCCATCGAACAATTAACAAAAATTGAAGAATTTCCAAGAGAACGGATTCACAGAATTAAGCTATATTTGGCCCTGTAAAAATTGCTATTATGATCACAGGAACAATGACCGAATTTGGCTTTGATTATTCGGAAACTCAACGCATGGTCGCGGAGTCGGCCAGGCAATTTGCTGAGCAGCATATCCGGCCCTATATAATGCAATGGGATGAGTCACAGGAATTTCCTATTGAGGTCTTCAAAAAGGCCGGAAAAATGGGATTTATGGGAATTCTGGTTCCTGAATCGCTTGGCGGATCGGGATTGGGATACCATGAGTATATTGCTATAATCGAAGAGATCTCCAAAGTAGATCCATCTATAGGATTATCAGTGGCAGCGCATAATTCGCTTTGCACCAATCATATTTTATCCTTTGGAAATTCAGAACAGAAAGAACGTTGGATTCCCAGATTAGCTACTGCAGAGTGGATTGGAGCCTGGGGTTTAACAGAACACAACACCGGTTCTGATGCCGGAGGGATGAATACGACCGCAGTTAAGGATGGTGACCATTGGGTGCTCAACGGAGCAAAGAACTTTATCACCCACGGAATTAGCGGCGACATCGCCGTAGTAATTGCCCGTACAGGAGAGAAAGGAGATAGCCACGGGATGACCGCTTTTGTCATTGAAAAAGGCACCAAAGGATTCAGCAGTGGAAAAAAGGAAGATAAACTCGGAATGCGTGCCAGTGAAACTGCAGAGCTGGTATTTGACAATTGCCGGATTCCTGACGAAAACAGACTTGGCGAAGTAGGTGATGGCTTTATACAATCAATGAAAATCCTCGATGGAGGCAGAATTTCAATAGGTGCACTTTCACTGGGGATATCCAAAGGAGCCTACGAAGCGGCCCTGAAATACTCCAAGGAAAGGGTGCAATTTGGCAAGCCTATCAGTTCCTTTCAGGGAATCTCTTTTAAGTTGGCTGACATGGCTACAGAGATCGAAGCGTCAGAATTATTGTTGCACAAGGCGGCGTTCCTAAAGAACCAAGGTAGAAAAATGACCAAGTGGAGTGCGATGTCTAAGATGTACGCTTCTGAAGTCTGTGTAAAAGTAGCAAATGAAGCCCTTCAGATTCACGGGGGTTATGGGTATACCAAAGATTTTCCTGTGGAAAAATTCTACAGAGATTCTAAGCTTTGTACCATTGGAGAAGGTACTACAGAAATTCAAAAAGTAGTTATTGCAAAGAATATTTTGAAATAAGTTTGTTTCTAATCAATATTTCGTTTTATCTTTGCAGTTCCAAATCACTAAAGAAAGGAGGTTGTAGCCCATGTTAATAATACCAGTTAAAGAAGGAGAAAATATAGACAGAGCGCTAAAGCGTTTTAAACGTAAGTTTGACAGGACAGGTACAATGAGGCAATTGAGAAAGCGCCAACAGTTTACCAAACCTTCTGTAGAGCGAAGACAACAGATCCAAAAGGCCCAGTACATTCAAGGCCTTAGGGACAAAGAAGAAATATAGTACTCAAAAATCACTCGATTAAAAATCTCGCTTCGGCGGGATTTTTTTTTGCCCCTGATCTCAATTGGGCTTTTGTATCTTTGGTTTATGGCTGTGGATGCATTTATAGCGTACTTATCTCACGAGAGGAACTACTCTCCCCATACCTTGAAGGCCTATAGGAAAGATCTTGAGGATTGCACTTCATTTTTACAGATTTCGAATGAGGAGTCGAGCTTAGAGGAAGCTACTTACGGCGAGATCAGGAACTGGATCGTGTACATGGTTGAGGACGGATTGAGCAACCGCAGTGTCAATCGAAAAATAACCTCTCTGAAATCCTATTACAAATTTCTACTTAAGGTGGGTGTTTTAAAGTCGAATCCCCTCACAGGGCACAAGGCTTTAAAAACGTCCAAAAAAATGGAGATCCCGTTTTCACAAGCCGAGATGTCTACTTTGTTTACCGAACTTCCCTTTGAGGACAACTTTGAAGGTATCAGGGATAGACTGATCATAGAATTATTTTACGCAACGGGCATACGCCGCGCTGAGTTGATCAATCTCCGCTTGGCAGATCTCGATCTTACCAACAGGAGTATCAAGGTTCTTGGAAAGCGTAACAAGGAACGCATTATCCCATTGTTAATGAGTACTAAGACCCTTTTTGAAGCCTATCTCAACGAACGACAGCAGCTTAATCATTCTGAGGAATCTGAATACCTGTTTTTGACAGCCAAGGGCAATAAAGTCTACGAAACACTTGTTTATAGAATTATAAATGGATATTTTAGGGAGGTGTCAAGCAAGGTGAAAAGGAGCCCACATATCCTGCGGCACACCTTTGCCACCCATATGCTTAATCAGGGAGCCGATTTGAATTCGGTGAAGGAATTGCTGGGACACTCCAGCTTGGCGTCAACTCAGGTCTATACACATAATAGTATAGCCGAGCTCAAAAAAGTGCATTCCAGGGCACACCCAAGGAATAAGAAAGAATTGTAATTCCAATATTGTCTAACCCATAAAATTTTACTGTATGAAAGTAAATACGCAATCTGTAAATTTTAATGCTGATGTTAAACTGCTCGAATTTATTCAGAAACGTTTAGACAAACTTGAATTGTTTTACGATAGAATCATCAATTCGGATGTGTATTTAAAGGTTGAAAATACCAGTGGAAAGGAGAACAAAATTGTCGAATTAAAAGTACATGTTCCCAAGGACACATTTATCGTAAAAAAACAATGCAAAACCTTTGAAGAAGCTATTGATTCTGCCTGTAGTTCCATGGAGAGGAAACTGCGGAAAAAGAAACAAAAACCAAGGGTTTCCCCTGCTTTAAAATTTTTGTGAAATAGTTTTGTTTAAAATAAAAATTATCTACATTTGCAGTCCGTTAGAAATAGCGGACTTTTTTATGCTTTTAAAGGCGGTTAAAGCCGATGTAGCTCAGCTGGCTAGAGCAGCTGATTTGTAATCAGCAGGTCGTGGGTTCGAGTCCCTCTATCGGCTCTAAAAAAGGAAAAATAGGGGGGAGATACTCAAGCGGCCAACGAGGACAGACTGTAAATCTGTTGGTTTTTACCTTCGCAGGTTCGAATCCTGCTCTCCCCACGAGAATTATCTGAGAGCAGTGACACATTGATTTGTAGTGCATTGCAGAAGATAAAAAAGCGTACGGGATCAGATCCCATGACATATTGGAATACCAAAATTAATGCGGGAGTAGCTCAGTTGGTAGAGCGTCAGCCTTCCAAGCTGAATGTCGCCGGTTCGAACCCGGTCTCCCGCTCTAGAACTTTGAGTAAACGTTTGCTGTTTAGGGTGATGGTTGCAAGGGTGTGGTCACAGTCCCTGAACAAAAACTAAAAGCCCAAAATTGCCGACGTAGCTCAGGGGTAGAGCGTTTCCTTGGTAAGGAAGAGGTCACGGGTTCAATTCCCGTCGTTGGCTCAAAAAGTACAAAGTCATCCAATGGCTAAGAATCCTCAGACCTGGAGAGGTTAAGGGTTCTCCCGAGAGTTATCGGGATCCGGTTGGCTCAAAAATAAAAATTTGGACACTAATATAAACTAAGATTAAAATTCACAAAAATGGCAAAGGAAACTTTTGATCGTTCCAAACCGCACTTAAATATTGGTACTATTGGACACGTAGATCACGGTAAAACTACATTGACAGCAGCT
>JABDQM010000174.1 GCA_013042315.1 Flavobacteriaceae bacterium
ACCCTACATACCAGCAGGTAAGCTACGGCCAAACTACTCATGCCGAGGCCGTAGAGGTCTATTACGATCCGGAAAAAGTATCCTTCTTTGAATTAGTACAGGTCTTTTTTGGTTCTCATGACCCAACCACTCTAAACCGGCAGGGGCCAGACCGCGGACCACAATACCGCTCCATAGCTTTTTATGAGAATGAAGAGGAAAAGAAGATCATCGAAGCCTATAAGAATGCTCTGGAGGAAAGCGGAGTTTACGGAGCCCCATTGGTGACCGAAATCCAGCCTCTTACCACCTTCTGGGAAGCCGAAGATTACCACCAGGACTACGAGCGCAAGCATCCCAATGATTCGTACATCACCAACGTTTCCATCCCACGACTAAATCGGTTTAAGTCAAACTTTGAAGATTATTTAAAAGAAGACGCCCACTAAGGCGTAAAAGCACTAAAATGCATTGTTTTTAAGAAAGAAACACATTTATATTATATGTACTTTCTTACTTATGATAGTGTATATTCTTACGTATATCATCGAGATTTTTTGAAAAATACGGGTGTAATCCGGATAAATTGTATCTTTAATCTGCTAGATGAACCCCAAATCTATGTCAAAAGCCCCGCTGCGATACGCGCCTAAGTGGACGGTAGTCGTTGATTTTTTGCCATAGAGACTTTAAACCTGATGAAATGAAATACGCACTTATGCTTTTAGCCATAGTGAGTTGTATAGGCTGTGGCAGCACCACTAAAAAAGAAGATCACCAGCTCCTGGTGGTTAAGAAAACAACTTCCCCCCCTACACTCGATGGCAAGGCTACTGAAAATTGCTGGAACCTCGCTACCTGGCATCCGATCGATCAGAACTGGCTGGGAGAAGCCTACAGTTTTGAGGATTTTAATGGGCGCTATAAACTCAGTTGGGATGAGGACTATCTTTACCTGTTGGTGGAGATCACAGACGACACGCTATACGATGCCCGCAAGGACCCCTTAAAATTATGGTGGGATGACGATTGCGTGGAAGTATTTCTCGATGAAGACAATTCAGGAGGCCTGCACCAGTTCAGCCATAATGCTTTTGCCTACCACATTGCCCTGGACGGGAATGTAGTGGACCTGGCGCCTGATCGTGAGCCCCGACTCTACAATGACCACATTCGCTCGGCCCGTGAGACCGAAGGAAACCTCTCAACCTGGGAAATGGCGATAAGGCTGTACAAAGACACTTACAAAGACGATGAGGTAAACGTTCATCAATCTCTAAAGGCTGACAAGAAAGTTGGCTTTGCCCTGGCCTATTGTGACAATGACGGTAGTGCAGAGCGGGAAAACTTTATTGGATCTGTATTTGTTCCGGGAGAGGACAAGAACCAGGGGTGGATCAATGCGGATATCTTTGGCACCCTAGTCCTGGAGGAGTAAAGCTTATTGTAATACTACGGAGCTGTAGGCAGAGATCAATTTAAAGATTCGATTATTTGTTCCCTGGCCCGAATTGCCGGTATAAACCATTTCAGAACCATTCTTGGCTCCCTTGAGTTTCCATGCTCCCGGGTAATTAAAATCGGAATACGAATTCTGTACTGAGACTTCAAAAGGAGTTGCAGGAAAATTACATTCTAGTTCCCCATTTTTCATTTCGATATCGATGGTCTTAAAATTGGGATCTACCGCACTAATGTACAGTGTTCCGAGGTCATTTTTCCCGAACAGGTTTTTGATCACCTTATTGATCCTCACTTCCGAAGAGGTGGAATTGAGGTTAAGCTCAGTCACCGCATCGAGTTCTACCACGTCGGTATAGCGGGTATTGAGATTACCGTACTTCCACTGTGCCACTTTTACCGGACTGTAGGAGGCGGTGATCTGTGTTTTATCCCCATCAATGCTGATAGCATGCAACCTTGCGTAAGACAAGGTTGCATTGATATTTCTGGTGTTAGCAGCCAGCTTCACTTCTCCATGGCGCACATTCATTTTCAGGATGGCAGATTTTGGCATCTTGATCTTAATGGTCTTCTTCACCTTGTACGATTTAGACTCGCCATCTTCGGAGTGGAAGAAAATATTGGGGGCGTCTGAGTTTCGCCTTTCAAAGAGCATTTTTTCGCGTACTTCCCGGGCTTGCTTCCTGACGCGTTCCCTGTCTTCCATGGCCTGCTCTCTTGCTTCCTGAGCTTGCTCCCTCATTTCTTCCCGCTGCACTTCTCTCTCCGCTCTTTGCTCCTCCATGACCTGCCGCCGATCTTCCATAGCTTCTTTCTGAGCTTCTGCCCTTTCGGCAAATTCCTTACCCCAGGCTTCCATTTTTTCCTGGTACTCCTTGTCAAAGCTCTTGTTAAATTCCTTCTTCCATTTTTTCATGTATTTCTCCCCGTCTTTTTTAAAGGCTTCGTAGTCAAAATCAAAGTCGGGCATCGGAGGTAAAGGCGGTATGTCCGGCATTGGGGGCATTGGGGGCATCTCGGGAATTTCAATATTGTGAATGATGGCCTCTACATCGGGGATATGAAGTTCGTGAAATTCCATCTTGTCTACCTTGGGCCATAATCCGGCGACATTGGCCCAACCGCTGCTTCCTGAGGTACTTACTTCTATGGTCTTACTATTGCCAAGTATCTTGATCCCTGCATTATCAAAATATGCTTTGGCCTCTTCTTCCGTAGCACCTTCAAGCTCAATGGTGCCTTCTACCACCACTTCGTTTTTGTCCCAGGTTTCAAATTCAATGTCGGCATAGCTGGTATTGATGTCGATCACCGCATCAGCCCCCACCTTGAACTCTTCCTTATAGGTCTTTGTCGTCTTTTGGGCAAAGCCTGATGAAATACATAGGACGAGCGCAAGAGTCAGCATTCTAAACTGTGTTATTCGCAACTGTTTCATTGTTTGTTGATTTTAATTGATGTAATTTTTCTTTGAGTTTTAATAAGAGTTGTAAACGTATTTGTAAGTTCTTGATCAGCGCTCCGATGGTTTGTTCGTTGGGGCCTATTTCATTGAGTTCTTTGTTCAGGTTCTGGTATTCAGCGTTAAGCTCTGCCAGCCTGCCCATAAAATCGTCTACTACTGCCTTGTTGTCTTCCGAAAGTTCCAGGCGGGAGAGTTCCAGGTTGATGGAGCTTACGTAATACGTCTCTACTTTTTTCAGATCGGGTGAAAGATCCCCCAGCGAAATAGCATAAGTCTCTTCTCCTTGTGCCGGTTTTTCGATCACGGTGGTCTTCATCGAATCATCGGGCTGCGATTGCTGCCTGAACATAAAGGCCAAACCAATCACTACAACTACAGAGGCCGCCATCCCTATGATGTAATAGAATGCTTTCCTGGATTTCGGGAAGGCCTCGTTGAGCCGTTCTTCAAAACGAGCTTCGTGCCCGGGCTGCATCTTGTGCTTTTTCGCCCGTTCCTTTTCAAATAATGTTCTAAGATCCTGTTTCATGCTTTTTTTCTGTTAATAAGGCGCGTAAATAACCTTTCCCCCGCATTAATCGGGTTCTGCTGGCCGTAGGAGACAGGTCGAGAATTTCGGCTATCTCATTGTGGTCATATCCCTCCAGCAGATACAATTGTACCACGTATTGATATTTCTCCGGGAGCTTTTTCATCGCATTTTTTACTTCTTCCACGGAAACCGGTTCTTCTACCGTCCAGTTGGGTTCTTCCGCGATCTGTAATTCGTGCTCGTCTATGGAAATACTCCTTTCTTTTTTCTTTTTCAAATGGTCAAGGCATTTATTGATCACGATTCTCTTCAGCCATGCGCCAAATGTGACATCTCCCCTGAATTGCTCTATCTTTTTAAAAGCCTTGATAAATGCCTCCTGTACCAAATCCTCAGCCTCGTCCTGCCGGTTCACATACCTTATAGCCACACAGAACATGCCTTCGCAATACTGTTTGTACAAGGCCATCTGCGCCTTCCTGTCGTTTGCCCTGCAGCGATCGACAAGATCTGAACCTATCATGTGTTTTGTTTCCAACGTTGGCTGAGTTGTTATTTAAAAGACGAGATAAAAAAAGGAGTGTTGCAAAATGTCCTATTTTTAGAAAAATATTTCGCCCTTCCTTGAAACAAGTTACCATTAAAAACGATGTCCTCGAGCTCACCACCCTCGACTACGGCGCTATTGTGCAAAAGTTAGTGGTGAGGGATAAGCAGGGAAAGCCTTTGAATTGCGTGGTGGGTTTTGAAGATCCCGAAGATTACAGAGAAGATGAGCGGTTTCTCGGGGCCTGCGTTGGCCGTTTTGCAGGACGCATCTCGGGAACTCATCTTCAGATCGGCGATAAGTCCTACCCCATTTCTTCGGAAAAAGGCATCCACCTCCACGGCGGAAAAAAGGGCCTGGGCCGGCGGACTTTCAAGCTGAAGGAAGTGGGGAAAGGCAAAGAACCTTTCGTTACTTACGAATATTTGAGTCCGCACCTCGAAGAAGGGTACCCGGGCAACCTCAAGGTAAAAGTCACCTATCAACTCATAGGGAATAGCCTGAAGATTACACATAAGGCAACAACAGACCAACCCACCTTTGTTAACCTTACCAACCATTCCTATTTCCGCCTGGATCATGAACCTAGCCCGGATCACTTAAGGCTTCAGCTCTTTAGCAAACAACGCCTGAAAACCGGCAGTGATCTGCTGCCCACCGGGGAATTGGTCCCTGTCAGGGATACAGAATACGATTTCCAGAAGGCCAGGCCATTAGGCAAGACCCGCCTCGATACGCCTTACGTGGTAGATCCGGCAAGCAAGACCCAGGTTATTGCCTGGTCCCCGGTATCAGGCATCCGCATGCAGGTAAAAACAGACCAGCCTGCTATAGTGGTCTACACGCCTCAGGACCTGCCTTCAATCTGTTTTGAAACACAAAACTTCCCCGATGCCCCTAACCATAAAAAGTTTCCCTCATGCCTTTTAGATCCGGGAGAAACCTATAAGAATGAATCTATTTTTAGCTTCGATTTAGTACCTTAGACCACAAATAAACCTAACCGAATTAAAATGAAAATATTAAAATGGATAATCGGAATTTTGGTGGTGCTGGCCTTGTTATTTTACTTTGTGGCCATGCCCTTTTTAAGGACACAAACCAAAAAGAACAGTCCGGAAACTACGGCCGTCTACCAGGAAGACGGGTATGATCTGATGGTCAATTACAGCAGTCCGTTTAAAAAAGGACGCGTCATATTCGGG
Organism: Flavobacteriaceae bacterium; assembly: GCA_013042315.1. GTDB lineage: Bacteria > Bacteroidota > Bacteroidia > Flavobacteriales > Flavobacteriaceae > Muriicola. The sequence continues at coordinate 5,193 of JABDQM010000174.1, forward strand.
GAACTGGTACCTTATGACAAAGTATGGAGAACCGGGGCCAACGAACCTACCCAATTTGAAACAAAAACAGATATTTTCGTCAAGGGGAAACCGCTGCCGGCAGGAACCTATTCCCTCTGGACAATCCCGGGGAAAGAGAAATGGCAGATCATTTTTAACAGTGAGATCCCGGACTGGGGAGCAACTTTAAGTAGTATGGGACAGGAAGCAACGAGAAATCCGGAAACCGACGTGCTACAGGTAGAGGCTAACGTCATCGATATGTCTGCCACTCAGGAAAGCTTTACGATCACCTTTGAAGCGGATTACGGACTATTCCTCACTCTTCTTTGGGACAAGACCAAAGTACAAGTGCCGATTTTCAGAAAGACTTGAGTAAGAACGGAAACATAGGAAAAAAGAGTGCTTCTAAATTAAAGTCGAGAAGAAAAAACATTCCCTCGACAAAGCAATTAATGGAGGGCATTCTAAAGGGAGATCAGTCCATGCTAGCCAGGGCCATCACCTTGGTTGAAAGCACAAATCCGGAGCATCAGGAAAAGGCTTACGATATTATAGAGCAATGCCTTTCGCATAAAAATGAGACCCTGCGAATTGGAATTACAGGCGTACCAGGGGTAGGAAAGAGTACGTTTATTGAAAGTTTTGGCAGCATGCTTACTGAGATGGGGAAAAAAGTGGCGGTGTTGGCTGTTGATCCCACAAGCACAGTAAGTAAAGGGAGTATTTTGGGCGACAAGACCCGAATGCCCCATCTGGTAAATGATCCACAAGCCTTTATTCGCCCTTCCCCTTCTGGGGAGTCGCTGGGGGGTGTGGCACGAAAAACAAGAGAGAGTATTATCCTTTGCGAAGCAGCAGGCTACGATGTGATCCTGGTGGAAACAGTGGGCGTCGGACAAAGTGAAACCGCCGTTCACAGTATGGTCGATTTTTTTCTCCTGCTGAAACTCAGCGGCGCCGGGGATGAATTACAAGGTATAAAACGGGGTATTATGGAAATGGCCGATGCCATTGTGATCAATAAAGCTGAGGGAAACAACATCAAACAGGCAGAACGCGCCAGAAGTGAATTTGAGCGGGCCTTGCATTTATATCCTCCCAAGGAGAGCAAATGGACCCCAAAAGTAGTGTGTTGTTCCTCCCTGAACGGCACCGGTATCCCTGAGATCTGGAAGATGGTCAACGCCTATGCCATACAGAGCAAAACCTCCGGTTTTTTTAGAAACAACAGGCAAAACCAAAATACCTATTGGTTTCATCAAACCGTGGAATCCTTGCTACAACGGCAGTTTTACAATGAGCCGTCCGTAAAAAAGGCAATGCAACCTCTGCAGGCAGCCGTAGAGGAACTCCGCATTTCTCCCTTCCGCGCGGCCGAGCAATTGCTCGAGGCCTATTCAAAAGGTCTTAAATAAAAAGCCTAAATTTGCCTCTGACAAACCAGCTGCATGACGCCTAGCACTAACGCCCTTCTTTCTATTGTGGTCCCTTTGTACAACGAAGAGGAAAACGTGGAGTTGCTCACTGCCAGAATCCACGAAAGTCTGGAAGGATACCAATATCAGATTATTTACGTCGACGATTTTTCAAAAGACAATACCCGCAAGGTGGTCAAGGACATGCAGGATGAAAAGGTGCACTTGGTGGCCCTGAAAAAAAACTACGGTCAGAGCCTGGCTTTGGCGGCCGGACTAGATTACGCCGAAGGAGAATATATCATCACCATGGACGGGGACTTGCAAAACGATCCTTCTGATATTCCCCAAATGCTCGAATTTGCCCTTAGTGGGGAATACGATGTCGTTACAGGGATTCGTCAGAAGCGAAAGGATTCCCTGGTTAAAAAAATCCCCTCTAAAATCGCCAATTTCCTGGTCCGCAGGGTGACCAAACTCGACATCAAAGACAATGGCTGTGCCCTGAAAGTATTTACCCGGGACATCGCCAAGGACCTCAACCTCTACGGGGAGATGCATCGCTTTATTACCCTCCTGGCCTTTCTGGAAGGAGCGCAAATCAAACAAGTACCGGTAAAACACCATGCACGCCATGCCGGGGTTTCCAAATACGGCTTGGAACGCGTTTTTAAGGTGGTCGCAGATATGATGCTCCTCCTATTTATCCGCAAGTATTTCCAGCGCCCCATTCATTTGTTCGGAATCCTGGGAGTCCTGCTAATTTTACTGGGGATATTGATCAATTTTTATCTCCTTATTGTAAAACTGGGGCTCGGCGAAGACATTGGAAACAGGCCCTTGCTCATTTTCGGAATGATGTTTATCCTGGGGGGCATTCAACTTTTCACCATCGGTATCGTCATGGAATTGCTTATTCGCACCTATTACGAATCACAGAGCAAACGACCCTATCGCATTAAAAACATCACTATAGGTGGCAAAACTGCGTAAAAAAGGTATTACCCTTTTAAAGATTGTAGTTAGCGCTGCCCTACTCTATTTTATATTTACCAAAATTCCGTTCAAGGCGGTATGGTCTGAACTGCAAACGGTTAGACCGCTATACCTCCTGGGGGCATTACTGCTCTTTGTGTTCTCCAAGGTCGCGGCTGCTTTCCGACTCAACCTCTACTTTCATAAGATCGATATCCCACTGAGTACAAAAACCAATCTCAGGCTCTATCTACTGGGGATGTTTTACAATCTTTTCTTACCCGGAGGTATTGGTGGGGACGCCTACAAGGGGTACTATTTAAAGCAGCATTTTGAGGTAAAGACAAAGCGAGTGGTTGCCGTGCTTTTGCTTGACCGACTAAGCGGACTCTTATTACTTTTTGTGCTTGCCTGCGCTCTGGCAATGACCCTAGAAGCAGAGGAAATTTCGACTTTTCGATGGTTATTCGCACTTTGTATTCCCCTGAGCATATTCGTTTTCAGAGCTCTTTACGCTAAGTTTTTCTCTTATGTTTTAGGGGTTTTCTGGAAGACGAACCTATTATCAGCTCTGGTGCAACTCGCACAGCTGGGAACCGTCTTGTTTATACTCGGTGCCCTTGAAATTGAAGTGGCCACCTCAGAATACCTTTTTATCTTTCTGATCTCGTCAATAGTTTCGGTGATTCCCCTCACCATAGGAGGGATAGGGAGTCGGGAACTGGTATTTCTCTACGGGGCATTATGGCTGGGGCTTGAAGAAGAGCGATCTATTGGTATCAGTATGCTGTTTTTCCTGATCACTGCCTTGGTTTCCCTTGCCGGATTCTGGTATCATTTTAAAAAACCAACTCCGGAAACCCAATAGACTCAGGGTTTGTGTAGAAGGAACATTTTGTTCAATATATCGGGGCGTGTAACTGGATTCAGAAACTTTCCCTGAAGTCGTGTAATCCTGAATTGTTTAACTTCAAATTCCGTATCCCAGTTGATTCCCTGCTGTGCCAGTTGAGCAGCTTCTTCTTCGGTGGCATAGATCCAGATATCCTCTAGCTTGCTTATTTCTTCAACCGTTGAAATAGTAAGCGGATGTTGGTTGTAAAAATCGAGAGCCCAGCTGTGTTTTTCAGAAATTTTGTGAATTTGGTGTACCGGGATGCCTTGCTCCTCCACGATCTCCGCCATGGCCGATCCCCCCTGATACTTCAATAACTGAGGGTAAAAGTGAAGATTCAATACCCCATTGAGCAGCACCGAGGTAAGCACGGAGATGGTGATGATCCTGAGGTATGGCGCTTCTTTCTTCACGATAAAGTAGGCAACCACCGCATAAGCGATAAACAAGGGAGTATAGGAGAGCCAGCTCTGCCATTCGAAGACATAGAAACAGATTAAGGCGGTAGCGATAAAAACCAGACTCAAAATAAAATACTGCAGGCCCAGCACAGTGTTTAAAACACGGGTTTTTTGCTTCCTTTTGAGGGTAAACAAATACGCAGCTGACAAGACGGAGAATAGGGGGATCAGGATATTCAGATAATGGGGAAGTTTGAACTGGGCAAAACTGATGATAATAAATATGACGCCAATCCCACCCACGGTCAACAGTTCATATTTCGGGTTTCTCCTGAAATGGGTTTTGATTAATTTTTTTAACTGAGAATAGTAGGCAATGATACCGATTAGGGTCCATGGCAGGAACACCCACAGAAAGGTGTGGAAAAAGAAAAAATAGTCGCTGCTGTTCTTGCCTACTCCTTCCCCACTCAGGCGTTCGAAGCTCTGTTCCCAGAAGATAAAGAGAATTCCACTCCGATTGCCCTTTCCCCGGATCACTTTCTCCGGGTGCAGATCAAATTGATGATAGTAGGCATATAGCATCGGACTTATGGTAAGGGCAAATACCACAAGGGCCAGTAATACTTTCCAATGAAAGAGTAATTTCCATTTGCCTGTATAGGCCAAATGAAATAGGACAGGCAACCCGATGACAAGGAGGGCGATCTGGCCTTTGGTTGAGAAGGCTATTCCTGCGCCAAAGGCTCCCAGAAGAAGGGAAAGTAAATCTGCATCCTTAATATACCTGCCCAGTTGCCAGATGGCAAAAATAGTAAAGCCCGTGAGTACAGCATCAGTACGCACATCGATAGTAGACAACACAATGGTCTGTGCGGTAAGGAAGATCAGTCCGGCTACCCTTCCAACCTGCTTATTGTACAACAAATTCCCTAAACCACTTGTGCTGTATGCACCCAGTAAAGTGGCCAGTAGCGCCGGAATTCGGTAGGCCCAGTCGTGGATCCCGAAAATTTTATAGGCGAAGGCGGCCAGCCAGTAGTGCATATGAGGTTTATCCAGATATTCCTCCGGGCCTTTAAAAAGGCTTAGGAAATCATTTTCCTGCACCATCCGCATAGCCATCACGGCAAATTGGGCAGAGTCGTTTTCAAAAAGGGTAACAAAAAGCCCTGCCACATAGACCAGGAGGATCAGGATAAATAAACTCCAGTATCGGGCAGTTGAAATCATAATCGGGTCCTGTCTAAGGCAAAGATATACAAGCGGAAGAAAAGCCATCCCATCAGCAAGCCCACAAATGCCCCACTAAGCACGTCGAGCGGGAAGTGAACTCCGATATAAATACGACTGTAAGAAACCACCAGCGCCCATAATATAAGTACCCAGCTGAGCATGGGATAAGTGGATCTGAAAAAGTGGGTGAAGAAAACAGCTACGGCAAAGGAATTTGCGGCATGGGCCGAAAAATATCCGAATTTGCCACCACAGGACGATTTAACCAGGCGATACAAGCCGTCCAGCTCTGGATCGTGACAAGGTCTTAATCGACCCACCCCAAGTTTAAAGAAATTCGCCAGCTGATCGCAAACGGTGATCATTAGGGCTACGGACACCAAAAGTAGGAGGGTCTTTTTCCAACCCAGAGAGCGCGCTGCAAGAAATAGAAGGAGTACATAGAGCGGAATGGAACTCCATTTGTCGGTCATCAACATCCAGAAATCATCCCAGACCGGTGTTCCCAGATTATTTAGAAAAATAAAGACATCCTTGTCAATATGCAGCAGCTCTTCCCACATATCAGGAATCGTATCTGGCTATTTCCCTGTCGTAAAATTCATTTGCTGCCTCGAAGAGGT
>JABDQM010000390.1 GCA_013042315.1 Flavobacteriaceae bacterium
TTACCCGATTTAAACAGATTGATGTCAAATTCGGAAAATACACTGTGGGGTATAACGTTGCCCATGTTTGTCTTATTTGTTGTTAGTTAGTTTTGTTCAAAATACTCATGATCCCTTGCAGGGGAATCACCGCCCATAAGGGTCTGGAGTTCATCTCATACCCCAGTTCGTAAACCGCCTTTTCAAGCATGCAGTATTTCAGGATGAAAATTCGTTCCTGACTGTATCCAATATTGATATTTTGCTTTTGGATAAGGTCTACATAGGTTTCCATAAAGACCCCCACGAAATAACGATATAAAATCTCGCCGGCCTTAAAAAGTTCTCCCCGGGAATAAGGGTAGCTTTCCTCATTGTTGAAAATGGTGGCGTATACGGCGTAATGAAAAGACCGGAATATTCCTGCCACATCTTTTAGCGGGGGTTGTTTTACTTTTCTATCCCGGATGGTACTTTCGGGCTCCCCTTCAAAATCGAGTAAATAAAAATCGTCGTCTTTTACAAGGACCTGCCCTAGGTGGTAGTCCCCGTGAACTCTGAGTCGTTCTCCTTTTAACTTCGTCCAGTCGAAATCCACAAAACGCTTCCTGATTTCATTTTTTCGCTCCAGAAATTCTTTAGCCAATTCCAGAGAAAGATCTTTTAATCGATGTAAATTATTTTCAACCGTATTGAGACGGTTTTGGAATTGATAAAGGAGACGGTTTTTAAGCCAAACCTCATAATCCCCGGTAAAGTTAGTAGGTGTAAAGGCGGTGTCTTCGAATTCTGAACCAAGGGCAATGTGCATCTCAGCAGTTCTCATCGCCAGGGTCTGTAATTTAAGAAAAACGTTGAGTCCGGCCCAATCTATGATCTCCGGGGGAACATCATTGATCTTTAAGCGGGCAAACAATTCAACGTCAGGCAGGTGATCTACATTGATATGCTTATTCTCAAGATTGCTGAATACTTTGTGGAGTTCTTTCAGCATATAGTCCCAGGCATCGCCCTGGTTGGGAATCAATTCCTGCATCAGGGCGATGGTAACACTTACATTATCCGCATCGATGATGCTCAGACTACCCTCATAAGGTGGTGTGTTTTTATACCCTTTGCGTTCGGAGAGAAAACGACTCATCTCATAGTCGGGGTTCTTATCGGCATAAATCCTGCGAAAGAACTTGATGACCGATTTCCCGTTGATAATAATAGAGGTATTACTCTGTTCCAGGCCCATGAATTTGGAGGATTCATAGGGTTCTCCGTTAAAATTTAGGCTGTGGTGATATTGTACCCTTGTGGTATCGTTGAGTTCAGCAGTGATTATCCTTTCGTAGACCAGTTTTCTGAAGGCTTCCAGGTTGAGCGCATCGATTATAAAGCCTTCTTGTCCTTTTATACTCAGGGGAAGGATGCGATCTTTTTCAGCAAAAGACTCATCGGAAACAAAGGCGATAGGGAGAAAATAATGCTGGTAAAATGCCTCTTCAAAGTTCACTTCCAACAGCAGGCCGTAGTACACTTCGCCTTTCTGCTGTATACGGAAGTACTCCTGTAATTCAATGTATTTAAGCTTGCTGCTTTTTCCGCCGTACCAGCGCTGCTTTACCACGTACTCTTCGAGAATCTCAGATAAGAAGGCCGAAATAAACTTCTTGTCATCCATCAGGGCTTCCCACTCTACATCAAAAGAGTAGGGTGCCTGCAGAGAGGATTCCTGTTTTTTATTGGCCATGGCTATTTTTTAATTTGAAATACGTGGAAGGGCAAGCTCGGGGGAAGTTCCACAAAATTCCATTCGTTGTACCAAAGGTAACTATTGTCTGTGACCAGATCGCGCATTTGTATGGGTTTTCCTGCTTCGATCCCCAGTTCACCAAGCGGGAGTTGCACCATCCCCTGTTGAGCGTAATAGGAGTCCAGATTGATCACCACCAACACTTCATCGCTCCTTTCGTCATTCCATTTGTAAAATGCGATCAATTTGTCGTTATCGATTCTACAGAAGCTGATATTATTCGTTTGCTGTAGGGAAGGATGCTCTTTTCGAAGATGATTGAGTTTGGTCATCAGGTAAGTGATCTTGTTTTCAAGGGACCAGTCCCAGAATCGCACTTCGTATTTCTCCGAATGCAGATATTCCTCCTTTCCTGGCATGGCTTCTGAGACCATATACTCGAACACAGGGCCATAAATCCCGAGGTTTCCACACAAGGTAGCCGCCAGGGCATATCGAATCAAATGCATGCTCTCATTGGCTCCCTGCAGGTGGTAAGGATTGATGTCGGGGGTATTTGGCCAGAAATTCGGGCGGTAATACTCCTTCATTTCCGACTGGGTAAGTTCGGTAACGTATTCTATGAGTTCGTGTTTGTGCACTCTCCAGGTGAAATAAGTATAGGACTGTGAGAAGCCTTGTTTGGCCAGTTGCTGCATCACTTTTGGCCTGGAAAAAGCTTCCGCGAGGAAAAGCACGTCGGGATGGTCCTTTTTGACTTCTTCAATCAACCAGTTCCAGAAAAAATAGGGTTTGGTATGCGGATTGTCTACCCTAAAGATTCTGATGCCAAAACTGATCCAATGCAGGGTGACATCCAGGAGTTCCTGCCATAATTCTTTATACTCTTTTGTTTCAAAATAAAAATTGACGATGTCCTGGTACTTCTTTGGCGGATTTTCGGCGTACTGCATAGTACCGTCGGGCCTTTTCCTGAACCATTCGGGATTGGAGGTGATATAAGGGTGGTCCGGGGCCGCCTGAAATGCGAGGTCCAATGCCACTTCCAGATCAAATTCAGAAGCTTTTTTAACAAAGTCTTTAAAATCCTTTTCTGATCCCAGCTCGGGGTGGATCGATTTGTGCCCTCCGTGTTTTGAGCCGATACCCCAGGGAACCCCGCTGTCTCCCTCTTCTGCATTTGTGGTATTATTTTTCCCTTTCCGGTTCACTTCCCCGATGGGGTGTATGGGCGGTAGATAGACCGTATCAAAGCCCATGGCTGATATTTTTGGCAATAGCCGTTGGGCATCCTTAAAAGTACCGTGTTTCCCTTCCTCCAAGGCGGATGAACGCGGGAAGAATTCGTACCAGGTACTAAAGTTCGCCTTCTTCCGGTCTACGTAGACCTTGAGAACCGCACTTGAATTGACTAAGTTCTTGAGGGGATATTTGACAAACATCTCGTGGAGCTTTTTTGAAATGGCTTCCTTGGCAGCCGCATCGTATTTCTCCATATCCTGAAAAGCTGCAATGAGATCTGAGATATAATCTTTTTCTTTGCCTTTTACTTTTTTCTGTAACGCCTTTAAATACT
>JABDQM010000393.1 GCA_013042315.1 Flavobacteriaceae bacterium
GGGAATTAGATTACTTCATTAGACAAAGTACTTCCACTGCAAAACTCTTTAATATTCTTTATGGTGGTAAGGGTAATCTCTTCCATGGCCTCCCTAGTAAAATAAGCCTGGTGAGAGGTAATCAAGACGTTGGGATAACTGATCAGCCGGAGGATCAGATCGTCCTCGATGATCATCTCAGAAAGGTCTTTAAAGAAAAGGTTCTCTTCCTGTTCATATACATCGATCCCTAAAAACCCAACTTTCTTGTTAGCCAGACCATCGATGATGTCTGGGGTGTTGATCAGTGCGCCCCGGCTGGTATTGATGATCATTATGCCTTTTTTCATCATAGCCAGAGAACTTTTATTGATCAGGTGTTTTGTGTCCGGATTCAGGGGACAATGGAGGGAGATGATGTCGACTTGTTTAAATACATCCTCCAGCGACTTGTATTCCACACCCTGCGATTTGAGTTCATCGGAAGGATACAGATCATAGGCTATAACATTACACCCAAAACCTTTCATAATTCCACAAAAGGTTGCCCCAATCTTCCCGGTACCGATCACCCCAACGGTTTTACCATGAAGGTTAAAGCCAAGGAGTTTGTTCAGGGAGAAATTCCCTTCCCTTACCCTGTTGTATGCTTTGTGTGTTTTGCGATTTAGTGTAAGGATCAGGGCTACAGCATGTTCTGCCACCGCCTCAGGAGAATAGGCCGGAACCCTTACAAGTTTAATGTTCTTTTCCTTCGCGGCATCGAGGTCTACATTGTTGTATCCCGCACATCGCAGGGCGATCAGGCCCACCCCATGACCTTCCAGAAGATCTATGGTCCCCCTATCTACAGTGTCATTCACAAAGACGCAGATCACTTCAAATCCCGAAGCCAGGTTGGCAGTGTCCTTATTTAAAGGAGAATCAAAATAAGTGAAATGGAGGTCTTCTCTACTTGCATAGCGTTCAAAATACTCCTGGTCATAAGGTTTAGTGCTAAATACAGCTACTTTGGTTGTTGGCATTATCAATTGTTACATTAAGGATTATATGATATAGAATTCAGTCTTGTATTTTCTTTGCCGGATAGGCGTTTTCACCCATGATCCAATCGAGTACAACAAAAGAGTCTTCCTTTTGATCTTTGAAGGCCAGAACCACCCAATTTTGAAGATAAAAGAATTTATGATCCCCAAGGGGAATGAGCGTATCTGCAACTTCTCGACCCGGGGCGAGATAGGTTAAATGATCGTCAATCACTTCTACTTTTCCCACTGGCCCGAAACCAAAATCATATGTGCCTTCATAAATTGCTAGATTCTCCGGAATTAAATTCACTTTAAGGTCGATATAATTGACTGGTTCTTTATAGTCCTGACCGCTATAAATTCTATAAATATCATCAGAAATTGGTAGAGCCAGATTGGAATAATGGTTCCCCAGGATTACAATGGTCAGCGCTTGTGCGCTCCGATAAGTGATCTGATGGCAAAATCCCTGAACCCTGCCATTGGTCGAAAAAATCTCATTGCCCGCAGTACCTCTAAAATTAGGTAATTTTTTCAGAGTGCTTTTAAGTATCTTTTTCCTTAGCAAATTGTTCAAAAACGTCCTCAAATCACCCAAAGTCGAATACAAAGAACCTCCCCCGATTTTGATACTCATATTTACAAATTCTGCGTGGATCAATTCTCCGGCAGGATTGAACATATAACCTCTAGCCCTTTTGGGAAGTATCTTTTTTTGACTGTCTACACCGGTATTCTCAAGATGAAGTGGTAAAAAAAGGTATTCTTCAAGAAATTGTTCGTAAGATAATCCGCTCACGTCTTCAATAATAAATGCCAGGAGCACATAACCCGAATTACTGTAATTATATCGTTTGCCGGGATCAAAGTCGAGTTCTATATTTCTGAATAGATCTATAATCTCATTGAGCGTATATTGATTCTTTATAAGTTCGTTGTAATTTGAGAAATTATTTAAGTGCGGAATTCCCGAACTGTGATTCAGAAGTTGCTGAACCGTGATTTCATTTCCTCTGGGATAATCTGGAATAAAAATATTCAAACGGTCATCCAGGGATAACTTGCCCTCCTCTACCAGCATTAATATAGCTACTTCCGTGAAGAGCTTTGAAATGGAGGCTATTCTGAATTTAGTATCGAGTGTATTTGGTGTTTTCCATTCGCGGTCTGCATATCCGTAAGCCTTTTGAAATACTGGTTTGTCGTCCTCGTAGATAGCTACAATCCCACTCCATGCATCCATATCCAAATAAGGCTTCAAATAAGCATCGATCTCGATATCTATTCGGTTAGTTGATTGTCCACAGACTGAAACTACTATAAATAATGCAAGAAGACTTATCTTCAGGTATTTTCCCATTTCAATTCTCTTTTTCACGGCAAATTAATCGACTTGGTAAGGCAAACAACCATTAAATATATGAAGGACCGTAATAATACCTTGTGGAAAATGACAAAATAAGTACAATCAAACTCAGAATACCAGAGTTGGAAGCTAGTGTCATGGATATACTTGGGTTTCATCTATCTTGATTTTATTTTTCTTTAGGGCGTAATATTAAAAGTCGTATTTCATTTTCTAGAATTAATTTGTAATTCCGACAGCCTTATTTAGATATTTCTTTTGCTCTGCCTCGCGAAGTATAAAATCAGCTACATCGGCTCGGGAGATAAATTTGGTGAAGATATAATGCCCCTCTTTAGGACCGAGTTTGTACTTCCTTCTTTTCTTTCCATTGAACAATTGACCGGGACGCACAATTGTCCAGTCCAGATCGCTGTTCATTATCAATTTTTCCTGTTTGGCCTTATCCTGAAAGTAAAAGAATAAGATAAATGGTATGGTAA
>JABDQM010000178.1 GCA_013042315.1 Flavobacteriaceae bacterium
GTATTGGTAATGCTGTCTTTGGTCACTACTTCAAGAGGTCTGCTGTCTATACCTCTGGCTTCAATTTCCGGGGCTTGCTCCAGAGTATCTCTTTGAGACATAGGTGCAAATGCGCCCATTCGAGTGACAATATTTTTAGAAAAAGCTCCGATAACCGTAATGTTGTTATCCCTGATAGAATCAATGTCTTTTTTTAGACGGGAAATGTTTTTCATTTTATCCGTTCTAACATTGCGTTCCTCTTCCAGGTCCTGAGTGTTTTCAGGGATTTCTATGTTGATAATGTAGGTTTCAAAAGCAGCTTTTGCAAAGGGATATTTTTTTCGTTCATCATTCGATTTAGGCACCAATTCTTCATAGTAATTTCCGTCAGATAAGACCAATTGGATGATATCCGATTCTTCGCTGCTCTTTAGTTCACCGGCATTTGCCTTGATCACGGTATTATTTTTCTGAAGATTCGACTTTTTATGGATAATTACATTTTGCAAGTACTTGTCATTATCCCCAAACTTGTTGTCGACCTTTATATTCATCCCTTCAAAATCACTGAACACCCCTTCTTCGATGACCGCAGCCGGTTTTACTTTGGCGATGTTTCTCCTGAGGTTATAAATTTTCTGCTCTGCAGCAGGGATGACGGTATTTGCAAAATAAAAGGTAACACCTCCTAGGAAAACTACAAGTACAATAACACTGAGCATAGATCTTTGAAGGGAAATACCGGAAGCTTTCATCGCGGCAAACTCGTAATTTTCCGCAAAGGCTCCGAAGGTAAGGATTGATGAGAGTAAGACGGTGAGAGGCAGTACCTTTTCGGTTAGGTTGGGCATGAGGTAGAAGAGGAACTTACCAATGATAATGATGTCGAGGCCCTTCCCTGCGATGTCATCAATAAATAGCCATATCGTCTGAAAGATGAAAATAAACATCAGGATCACAAACGAACTCAGAAAATTGTACAGAAACCTGCTTAGGATGTACTGGTCTAGTATGCGCAAGGTTCTAGTTTCTTATAATATAGTACCCATCATCTTCGTACTTGGCTTCATCAAAAGTAAATAAGGTTTTCGACAACGGCTGATTGGTTTTAAAAGAATTAACAGTAATGGTGGTTTTAGTGCCGTTTTTCCCGGTCTCTATGAGTTTGTAGATGTGTTTTGTCTGAGCATCGACTCCCAGCAAGATAGATGCGATTTCAGAATTTGTGTCTATAGGTGTGAGTTTCACATATTGGATCTTTCTCCCCTGCACGTTTTGCAAAATATCCCAGGCGTAGTTATGTCCCGATTTATAGAATGTCAGCATTTTGGAAGGGGTGATGGTATTGTCCTCCTCAGAGCGGTCCTCTATAGTAACCTCCTCATTCTCGGGCACTATGGTATAGACCTTTTTTCCATCGTAGAGTTGTTGAGAACCCAGATAATTAAAAAGGTATTTGTCGCCCTGCAACGTTACATCACCGCGGGTTTCCTGATTGATATTAGCTTCCTTATTCTCAAGGGCATATTTAAACTCCACTTCAATATTGTCATAACTCTGTACTTTGTTGTAAACCTCATCCAGAAGGGCCTTGGCCTTCAGAGATTCCTGCCCAAAGGCAAAGGAGCTCAATAAGAGGAACAGGAATAGTGGAAGTATATTTTTCATGATTTATTTAGTTTCTTCATTTAATTTCTTGTCGAGGGCGTACATATCGGGAACCAGTACCGCCCTTGCCTTACTGCCCTCGAAAGGTCCAACAATACCGGCGGCTTCAAGTTGATCAATGATTCTACCCGCTCTGTTGTAACCCAGTTTTAGCTTACGCTGAATTAGAGAAGCCGATCCTTGTTGAGCCGTTACGATAACCTCTGCGGCATCCCTGAACATGGCGTCTCTCTCCGCGATATCCATATCAATACCTGTGCCAGAATCTTCGCCGGAATACTCGGGTAGGAGATGCGCACTGGCATACCCTCTTTGAGAGCCGATATACTCCGTGATTTTTGCCACTTCAGGGGTATCAACAAAAGCGCATTGGATACGGGTGATATCGTTCCCCTGGGTAAAGAGCATGTCTCCACGTCCTATGAGCTGATCAGCCCCCTGGAAGTCGAGAATAGTCCTTGAGTCGATTTTAGAAGTCACCCTGAACGCCAATCGGGCTGGGAAGTTCGCCTTGATGATCCCGGTAATTACATTCACCGAAGGGCGCTGTGTTGCGATGATCAGATGTATACCTATTGCCCTGGCCAATTGTGCGAGTCGGGCTATAGGCGTTTCCACTTCCTTTCCTGCGGTCATGATCAGATCGGCAAACTCATCAATCACCAGCACGATATAAGGTAGGAACATATGGCCATCGTTGGGATTGAGCTTCCTGGCTTTGAATTTTACGTTGTATTCCTTGATGTTCCTAACCATAGCCGATTTCAAAAGCTCGTAGCGGTTATCCATTTCAATACAAAGCGAGTTCAGGGTGTGGATCACTTTGGTGTTATCTGTGATAATAGCCTCAGCCGAATCGGGCAGTTTAGCCAGGTAGTGTCGTTCGATCTTATTGTAGAGGGTGAGTTCCACCTTTTTGGGATCGACCAAAATAAACTTGACTTCCGCCGGGTGTTTTTTGTAGAGTAAAGAAGTGATAACGGCATTAAGGCCAACAGACTTTCCCTGTCCGGTGGCACCAGCCATCAATAGGTGAGGCATTTTGGCAAGATCAACTACGAAAGTTTCATTGCTGATCGTCTTCCCAAAGGCGATGGGCAGCTGCATTTCAGCCTTTTGAAATTTGCTGGAGGCGATAACCGACCGCATGGAAACCGTTGTCGCTTTTTTATTGGGAACTTCAATTCCAATAGTACCCTTCCCGGGTATAGGGGCGATGATCCTAATTCCTAGCGCTGCCAGAGAAAGGGCGATATCGTCTTCAAGATTTTTAATTTTTGAAATTCGAATACCGGCCTCGGGCACAATTTCATAAAGCGTTACCGTAGGACCAATTGTTGCCTTGATCTGGGCAATACCTATTTTGTAATTCTTTAAGGTCTCAACGATCTTGTTTTTGTTTTCCTCCAGCTCCTCCTGGTTAATCGTAATCCCTCCGGTAAATCCGTGTTGGTCGAGGAGGTCGAGATGCGGAAATTTGTAATTACTCAGTTCCAGGGTGGGATCAAACTCGCCAAAATCGGCGACCAACTTATCAGAAAGGATGTCGCTTTCTTCTTTCTCTTCGGCCACTGTGCTCACCTCCATGGCAATTTCGTCTTCCTTCTTCTCTGCTTTGGCGGAAGACACAGTTTCAGCTTTTTCTTCAGGAGGCGTCTCTAAATGTGGTATATCTTTTTTATGAGTATAGGTGTCCAGCACCACTTCAGTATCTTTTTCTTCCGGCGTTAGCGGGTTGGAGGAATCGGCTTTCTTTCGTTTGAAATCGGAAGCCAGGGAGGCCGATTTTGACTTAAAGAATCCGGCAATTCCCTCTGGTGTAATTTTGAATAGTCTTACCAAAATCACAGTTAGCATAAAAAGCAGGATCAGGAAAACTCCTATTTTACCTGTGTAATCCTGAAGGAAATCATTCATTTCGTAGCCTACAAGTCCGCCGAGTAAAGGCTGCGATTCGGCAAAGAATCCCAGTGCAATTGAGGTCCAAATCAATAAAAGGAGACCCCAAATCCATTTATTCCACAGGGCTTTTCCCGGTATACTGAGGAAAAGGTATAGCCCGGTAAGACATAATAGGAAGGGTACAATAAAGGAGGCCAGACCAAAACCTCTGTACATCACGTAATAGCTTACACTGGCACCAAACTTATTCAACAGGTTTTTGGCCTGCTCATTTCGATTGGCAAATTCGGTAAGTAAACTCTGGTCTTCCTGCCAGGTGAAATAAAAAGAGATAAATGAAAAAAACAGGGCAATACTGAGCAAGATCAAAAGGCTTCCCAAAATGATCTTATTCTGCCTTGAAAACCTGATGGAGGTTCGTTTTTTTTTAGCCGTAGGTTTGGACTTTTTTTTCTTGGTCGCCATTAATGCACGAAGTTCATAGTGTAAAAATACAAATTTAGGCAGGAAGCTGAAGTAGTCAGTCTTCTAAAATATTTTAGGGAGATAGATGATCAGACCTACGATCACCGCGGCAATAGCCACAAACATTACGCCTCCGGCCGAGATATCTTTTACAAATCCGATCTTGGGATCGTGATTGGGCTGGATGTAGTCCGACAATTTTTCTACTGCCGTATTAACACCTTCAACCCCCATTACCAGACCTATTGCGAGGGTTTGCAACATCCACTCCACTGCGGAAATATCAAAATAAAACCCCGCTGCGGTCATCACAAGGGCAAGTATGAACTGTACTTGAATGCTGCTTTCGGTACGCAGAAGTAAGAAGGCGCCTTTTAGGGCGTACACGAATCCTTTTAAGCGATTCTTTAGGATCGATTCTTTAGCCATTGTAAAGGGCTTGAAGAGCAGATTTATAATTGGGTTCCTCGCCGATATTTTCCACCAATTCGGTATGGATAATTTTCCCCTCTTTATCAATAACTACTACCGCTCTGGCCAAAAGCCCCTGAAAAGGGCCGTCAACAAATCCTACTCCATAATCTTCACCAAAACTATTGTTCCTATAATCACTCAGCATAATGACGTTTTCAATGCCTTCTGCTCCGCAAAATCGGTTCTGTGCAAAGGGCAGGTCTTTAGATACACAAAGAACTGAGGTGTTTTCAAGTTCTGCGGCTTCAAGATTGAAAGTTCGGACAGACTGGGCGCAGGTGCCGGTATCCACGGATGGAAAAATATTGAGGATAAGGGTTTTTCCCTTGAATGATTCCAAATTTGCCTGTGTCAAATCAGTTCGAGTCAAATTAAAAGATGGAG
>JABDQM010000002.1 GCA_013042315.1 Flavobacteriaceae bacterium
TTAAGCGAAAAGTATGAACTTCCTGATTTTGCCCTGGAGGCAGGAAAAAACCCCACCTTTCTTTTACAGAAAGATGGGGATTATAAGTTTGCCGTCATCAATGGTTTTCTAATTGACCTCACTGAAGGGGCATCCGACTTTGCAGAACAATGGGGACGCAAAAATGCGATGATTTACCGTTGAACTCAATTACGTAGCTGTAGGTATTAATACCCGAAGCTGAAATGTAATTGGCTGCTGTTAATAATAATAGCAATTAACATCACGAAAAGGGTCACCACTATTGAAGTGAATACGGAGAGTACAAGGCTTTTAAATCCTTTTGATAATGAACCGAGGGCACTCTGACTGATAATTTCGTTGATAACATCCATGATTTCTTTCTTTTACGTTAAACAATCTTCTTTAGTTTTTAGGATGTATGTTAATCGCGATATACATTTGGGTTTCTATGTATGTAACAAGGATGATGCCAAAAACCCTACTTTACTGGCTTAGGAATAGAAAAAGGGGGACCGTAGCGATCCCCCTTAATTACAAAGAAATACCCTTGTTTATTGACATCCGCCACTAAAGCCTGTGGCGTTAAATTCGGTTTGTACTGCACCTTGTCGTGCTTGGTCTGTTACCTGAATAGCGAGGTTATTGGTTCCACTACCATCTCTTTTGGGAGTACAGTATTCAAATAAGTAAAAACTATTTGCCCTTTCTGATACGCGAAAAGAAATATCGTTAAAAGTAGTTTCAAGCTCGGCTTTATCCACGGCAAAAACACTAAATGTCCTGCCGATTTCAGCTAATACTTCAGCGTCAATCTCACCCCCCAAGCCAATGGTATAAAAAGAAATATTGAGATCTGCCTCCTCTACCTGCGCAAGCGCCTCGGATTCTGAATATCGCGATGCCTGATCGGTTCCATCGGTAAATAATACCACGGAAGCAGCACTAATAGTCGAATTTGCCCTGGCTTCATCGAGTAGGCCTTCAGCAATATCTGTCGATTTAATCACGGCTCCATACAAGTCGGTAGAAGGATCCTCGCTAATATCGTCGGTAATCCCTTCGATAGCCAGCGTTAATTCATCTTTAACCGAAGTTAATGGCTGAAGCAGATGCAATTCATCTTCCCCGTCGAACCAGTAAATGGCCATTTTAAAACTGTCCTCTGTGGTTGCCGGCATAACATTTTCTATAAAACTTACAGAGGCCGACTTTAGTTCATTCAGGCTGCTGCTTAGTACACTATTACTCAAATCGAGCACCAGAAGGGTATTGTTGCTGAAAATTTGTGAATTGGGAGAGATACGTGCAAAAGACTCCGAGGTTGAGATGGTATTAAAACAATCGTCATTCCTGCCTTGTTCGTATATCGTAAATTGATCGGCTGTAAGCCCCGAAACGGGATTTCCCATAGCATCCGATACCCGGAAAAATACAGATACCTTGCCGGGGAGGGTGGTAAATTTGTCCTGAATGGACAGCACCAGATCGTTTTCTCCTAGGTCCAGACATTCATCTACAGGCTTTCCTATACCAAGGTCGCCATTGGCGTTAAAATCAAAAGCTACATCGTCATCCGCATTGCCACAAGAGGCCAGAGAAAAAATTATGAAACAAAGAGAAAGGAGTTTTATACAGGTTTTCATTTTCCAAATTTTAGGTTCAACCTCCAGAACGCAGGATTATTCATTTCAGTATATTTTAATCTCAGCTTTTTTTACCCAGTCTCTCAAGCACACTTTAAAAGATAATTTGTGCACAAATACTGGAAAACATTAGTGTTAAAGAATTTACTATAATATATAATTTTTGATACCTTGTTTGTAGTAATTAATTCGCAATATGACGATACTATTATTTGGGATTACCCGTGATATTGTTGGGGGCCCTGCGATAGAGGTTCCGGAGGATAAAACAACCTCAATTTCATCCGTTGAGAAGCTCAAGCAGTTTGTCTTCGGACAATTTCCTGCTTTAAAAGAACTTAGTTCCATTGCTGTTGCAGTAAATAATGAATACGCCAACGACAATACGCCTTTAAGAAATACGGATGAGATTGCCTTGATTCCACCCGTTAGCGGGGGATGATAGAAAATAGATGAGATACTTATGCTGATTGACAACCATAATAGAACAATTAACTATCTGAGATTAGCCGTCACAGATCGTTGTAATTTGAGATGCCATTACTGTATGCCTTCTGAAGGCATCAACTTCGCTAAAAACAAAAACCTCCTCACCATTGAAGAGCTCAAAATGTTAGCGGAAACCATGGTAGATCAGGGTATTGACAAGATCAGAATTACCGGGGGAGAACCTTTTGTGCGTAAAGACCTGATGGTACTGCTTAGACACCTCGCTTCCCTGCCGGGCATTAAGGAGCTATCCATGACTACCAATGCGACCTTAATTGGTCCGCACATTCAGGAGTTAAAGGATCTGGGGATAACCAACCTCAACCTCAGCCTGGATGCGATCAATAGGGATACCTTTGAAAAGATCACCCGAAGAGACCAATACGATGTCGTTTTCGGAAATCTCATGAAGATGATCGAGGAAGGATTTAACTTGAGGATCAATTTTATTGTGCTGGAAAATCAGAATGTGCAGGATGTGATCCCCATTTTGAAATTGCAAGAACATTATCCGGTCTCGGTCCGTTTTCTGGAAGAGATGCCTTTTAACGGTGGGACTAAGGAATTTGAGGCCATTACCTGGAATTATAAAAAGATACTGGACTATGTAAAATCGTACTATCCCGAGCTGAAAAAGTTAGAATCCCCAAAGACCTCCACTTCCATCAACTATAAAATACCCGGACATGCAGGCAGCTTTGGAATTATACCTTCGTTTAGCCGAACGTTCTGCGGGAGTTGTAATCGATTGAGGATTACGGCTACAGGCGATGTGATTACCTGCCTGTACGGCAAGCCTAAGATGAATGTCAGGGAACTCCTCAGAGGTGAAAACCCGGAATCGCAATTGCGAACTTCCATCGAAAAAGTAATTGGCACACGTGCTAAAACCGGTTTCGATGCTCAACGGGAGCACCAGGGCGTATTTGAAAATTCAATGACTTCAATAGGAGGCTAAGGCATTAAAAACATTTTACATTGACAAAATCATCACTAAATATTCAATCGGGAAAAACCCCCGTTTACGGACTTATCCTTACCGGCGGGAAGAGCAGCAGAATGGGAACCGATAAAGCCCGATTATCTTATCACGGTGCCTCTCAGCAAGAAGTTTTGCATGAAATGGCCTTGAAAATCTGCGACAGGGCTTTTATCAGCTTACGCACCGACCAACAGGATGATCTCGGTTCAGAAATAGAGACCATTCTAGACAAGAACGAATATGCAGGACCTTTTAACGGCATCCTGAGTGCTCATGCTGCTTTTCCTGATGTTGCCTGGCTGGTGTTGGCCTGTGACCTTCCTTTGATGAATTCAGATACTCTTACTAAGTTGATGCACTCCAGGGATATGAAAAAAGACGCAAGCGCACTTGCCACTCAAGCCAGTGGTCTTCCTGAGCCCCTTGCGGCAATTTGGGAGCCTTCCGGCTTAAAAAAGGCCGTTGAATATTTACAAAATGCCACTTCCAGCTGTCCGCGTAAGTTCCTATTGCAGGCCGATACGCAATTGATCTACCCCGAAAAGGACGAGTTTCTGGCGAATGCCAATTCTATGGAAGATTACAAGAGAATCAAAGAAGTACTCAATTCAAAATGAAATCGAACCGGTATATCAGACAAACCAGCCTGAAGGATTTCGGTCCGGAAGGACAACAAGCGCTAAAACGATCTAAAGTACTTGTTGTGGGTGTGGGTGGCTTGGGAATACCCGTTTTACAATACCTCAATGCCATGGGTGTAGGATGCCTGGGAATGGTGGAACAGGATGTAATAGAATGGTCGAACTTACAAAGGCAGGTGCTTTTCTCAGAATCTGAAGTGGGCAAACCAAAAATTAGAATAGCAGAGAAGAAGCTGCGTGAAATGAACACGGAAACAGAATTGATCTGCCACGACACCTTTTTAACCAGAACAAATGCCCTTGAAATAATTTCTGACTACGACCTAGTTGTGGACTCCTCAGATAATTTTGCTACGCGATACCTGGTCAACGATGCTTGTGTGATATTGAAAAAGCCTTTTGTCTCCGGAGCTATTTACGGTTTTGAAGGACAGATAAGTGTTTTTAATTACAAGGATGGACCTACCTATCGTTGTCTTTTTCCCATTCCTCCGGAGCAGGGTGACATTCCCGATTGTAATGAGCATGGCGTACTCGGGGTAATTCCAGGAATCATAGGAAGCTTTCAGGCACTGGAAACGGTAAAAGTGATCACTTCGATGTCTGGAGTTTTAAGCGGCGTACTCATGCTGTACAACGGCCTCGATCAGTCCGTCCGGCACATTAAAATCCCCGTACAAGCAAAGAATAAAAGTCGCACCCAACTGGAAACAGATTACAAACAAACCCATTGCGATCCCATCCCGGAGGTCAGCGTTGAGAACTTGATCGATCAGATCAATGATAACCGAGGCAAGTTCGCACTTATTGATATTCGATCTGCAGAAGAATTCCGGAGCAGGGCAATGGATACCGCAATCCACATCCCTTTGGAAGAATTAGAGGCATCAGCAAAAGAAATAGCTAGACAAGACACTCTTTATTTTATATGTCAATCGGGGAGAAGGAGCAGGGAGGCAGTTCGATTTCTTCAACCACTTCTGCAAGATCAAAAAATGTTTTCCGTAAAAGGGGGCATGGATGCCTTGGAACACAGCGCAGTGAATTTTATTAGTCGGGACGAAATGGATCTTAAACTATAAATGGAAGTATTCTTTGTGGTCTTCTAGCATATTAACTTTAAGAAATTGAATTTTCAATAATGATCTCATATCAGGATGCGCTTCAACACGTTTTAGATCAAAGCCGAAGTTTCGGGTCTGAAATGGTGCCTCTCACAGAAGCTCTAAACAGGATCCTGGCTGAAGATGTGTTCGCAGATAGAGATTTCCCTCCTTTTAACCGGTCAACTAAAGACGGTATTGCAATCGCCTATGAAGCCGTTGAAAATGGCCGGCTATCCTTTGAGATTACAGGGACACTTCCGGCTGGAGAGCCCACCATACCCTTTGTAGAGACCAATAGCTGTATAGAAATCATGACAGGAGCTGTAGTACCATTCGAAACAGATACTATAGTGATGTATGAGGAGGTCGAGATCAAAGGAGGTATTGCAACTATCACTAAAATACCCAGGAAGGGACAAAATATTCATACCAAAGGCAGGGATCAACAAAAGGGTGATCTTGTGATGCGAAAAAATTGTTTCATTACCGCTGCTGAAATTGGTGTGTTGGCCACGGTTGGCAAAAGTGAGGTTTGTGTTCAGAAGCTACCCAAGGTTGCAGTTATCTCCACCGGAAATGAACTGGTTGAAGTGGAAGAACTCCCCTTATTGCATCAGATCAGGACTTCAAATTCATATAGCCTCATTGGATTGTTGCAGGAATTAAAGATCAAACCATTGCGCTTGCATATCGCTGATGATATTGACCTGCTTCGCCAAAAACTGGCTTATGTAATCGATACCATGGATATTCTCATTCTTAGCGGCGGGGTATCCAAGGGTAAGTTCGATTTTCTTCCACAGGTTTTTGAAGAATTGGGCGTCGAATCTATTTTTCACAGGGTGGCACAAAGGCCCGGTAAACCATTTTGGTTTGGGACTGAGAAGGAGAGCTCCTGCCTCATATTCTCCTTTCCCGGTAATCCGGTCTCCACCTTCTTTAATTTTCATCTATATTTTTTACCCTGGTTTTACCGATCTGCAGGAATTAAGAATACTATTTTATTGGTAAAACTGGCAGAGGCCGATGATAATTTTGGGGATCTTACTCTTTTCAAAGGGGTAGAGCTTAGTTCCGTAGATGGATGTCTCTGGGCCTCATCAGTTGAAAACAGCGGCTCTGGAGATCTTGTATATCTCACAAGTATTTCAGGATTTATTGTTCTAAAACCTAGGAAGAATCCCTATAAGAAAGGCAGCCTGGTGCCATTTATTGCAACAAAACGTATCTTAGGAGTATGACGCATGAACTTAAAAATATTTTTATAGCATATCAGGCTGCTCAAAAAGCGAATATAAAAACGGTTCTCGCTACCGTTGTAGCCTTGGAAGGATCGTCTTATCGGAAACCAGGCGTAAGGATGCTCATACTGGAAAACGGCACTACTGAAGGAGCGGTCAGTGGTGGTTGTGTTGAAAAAGAAATATGCCGTCAGGCCCAAGTAGTGTTTGCGTCAGGCGAGGCTATGGTGATGACTTATGACGGAAGGTTCCGCCTCGGATGCGAGGGAGTTTTGTACATCCTGATTGAACCTTTTGAGCCATCTGAGGCGATTCAGGATGACTTGAGGATTACCTTAAAGAAGAGGCTTGACTTCAAAGTGGAGTCTTATTTTGTTCAAAAGGAAGAGGTCAACCGAAATTTTGGCAGCATGATCGAGTTGGAAGGGCAGAAATATCCCTTGCGGAAGAACTTCGAACCCGACACTTCCTTGTCCTGTTTTACCCAAGTCTTAGACCCTTCTCTTCAACTTTTTATCATCGGATCTGAACACGACGCAGTAAGTTTATCCTCCGCCGCATCACAAATGGGAATGGACGTCATCGTAGTAGCGAATCCCGTTGAAGAAAAGGACCTTTCAAATTTTCCCGGAGCAGCCGAGTATCTTCCGATCCTGCCCGAAGTTTTCCCCGTGGAAAGGCTGGATAAGAATTCGGCAGTAGTCTTTATGAATCACAGCTATTCAAAAGACCTGCAGTATTTATTGAAATTGCATAAGAGCAAACCATTCTATATTGGGATTTTGGGGCCGTATAGGCGACGTGAAGATTTATTAAACGCTTTGCTGGAACATCACCCGGAGGTTGAGGACGACTACGTGGATTGTATTCACGGTCCCGCAGGTATCGACATTGGTGCGGAAACTCCACAGGAAATCGCGCTTTCCATCCTTGCTGAAATCCTGATGGTGCACAGGGGGCGTAAGCCTGTAAAATTAAAAGACAAGAACGGGGCCGTTCACAGTTCTTCTCTATGAAAATAGCCACTATTATTCTGGCAGCAGGCTCCTCATCGCGAATGGGAAAGCCCAAACAATTACTGCCCTGGGGAAACACTACCCTTTTAGGACATTCAATTCAGCAAGCGAAAAACTCTTCCGCAGATGAAGTCCTCGTGGTGCTGGGAGCTCAGGCCGATCTTATCAAAAAAAAAGTTGACCCATTTAATCCAGAAGTTATAATCAATAAGGATTGGCAGAAGGGATTAGGAGGATCTATCAGGACAGGAGTGTCTCTCTTGTTGTCGCAAGAGCAGCAACCCGATGCCATTCTGATTATGTTAGCAGACCAACCCCTGATCACCTCCGCGTATTTAGACGAAATAATTAGACATTATCACAAAGGCAGCGGAGATATAATATGCACAGAATACGGGAGTAAATCGGGTGTTCCTGCCATTTTTGACAAAAAATATTTTTCAGAACTGCAGAAATTAGAAGGCGACAATGGGGCCGGTAAACTCATTGCAAAGCACTACAAGACCTCATTGAGTTTAAATGCGGGATATAAAGTAAAAGACTTGGATACTCCCGAAGACTACATATCTTTAAAAGCAATAAAGACAAAATACGATTCATGAAAAATTTTCTCCAATTTGTTATCTGTATTCTAACTATCTCATCATGTGGTCAAATTACCACATCCCAGGAAATGGGGTTTGAAGAATACAATCCAACTTCAACTCTGGTAGTCCCCGGAGAGGAAATTACCAAAGCCAAATACCCTTTTGTTGATGTTCATAGCCATCAGTTCAGGATGGCTGAACAGGATCTCTCAGAATTGATAGGACACATGGATCAGATGAATATGGCGGTAATGGTGAATCTAAGCGGTGGTTCCGGTGACAATATTGAAAAGATCACAACCAATATACAAGATCACTATCCCAACAGGTTTGTGGTGTTTGCCAATGTCAATTTTGACGAGGTAGGCCTACCCGGCTGGGGTGAAAAGGCTGCCAAACAACTAGAGATCGACGTGGCCAATGGAGCAAAAGGACTTAAGATCTACAAGAGTTTGGGTTTGCGAAACAAAGATGTGAATGGAGAACGATTGGCGGTAGATGATGAGCGTTTAGATCCGATATGGGCAAAATGCGGGGAATTGAATATTCCTGTTTTAATCCATTCTGCAGATCCCCGATCTTTTTGGGACCCTATGGATGCAAACAATGAGCGCTGGCTCGAATTGAAAACCCGGCCAGGACGTAAGCGTAGCTCAACAGATCCTGCTCCCTGGGAGCAAATTATTGCCGAGCAACATCGTATGTTCAAGAGACATCCCAATACAACCTTTATCAATGCGCATATGGGCTGGTTTGCAAACAACTTGGGAAAACTGGGTGAATTGCTGGAGGAAATGCCCAATATGTATGTAGGAATTGGAGCCATTATTGCCGAATTGGGAAGACAACCCCGAAATGCCAAATCCTTTTTTCTAAAATATCAGGATAGAATTCTTTTTGGTAAAGACAGTTGGCAACCCGCAGAATTTCCAACCTATTTCCGGGTACTGGAAAGCGATGACGAATATTTCCCGTACTACAAAAAATATCACGCCTTCTGGGCCATGTATGGCCTGGATCTACCTGATGATGTACTTAAAAAGGTTTACTATAAAAATGCGATGAAACTTATCCCATCCCTTGACTCCGCTCTCTTTCCCGAGGATTGATCATACACTGGATCTAATCCGGCATTTCGCATAAGTTGACTATGCTCAAGGCGTGAATCATATTCATACAAATACCCTCAATAGAAAGTTTTTTTGGGTTTCACTGTGATCTTTTGATCTTTCTAGGTACTAATAACCCAAATGAAGCAGTAAAAAATGCCCAAAGAGGATCAATTCATTAAAATTATAAGAGAACATCAGGGTCTGATCTTTAAGGTCTCTGCCATGTATACTAATGATAAACAGGATCAAAAAGATCTGTACCAGGAAATAGTATTTCAACTGTGGAAGTCATTCGATTCTTTTGGACAACAATCAAAAATTAGTACCTGGATGTATAGAGTGGCTCTAAATACAGCTATTAAACAGTTGAGATCAAAGAAACGTCAACCCAGGGTCACCTCTCTTCAAACAATTGATTTGCCGGGTATGGACGGCAGCAATGACCTTATGGAAGATCGATTGAGGCGCTTACACCGTGAAATTGAAAGATTGGGTGTACTGGAGAGGGGAATTATCCTACTGGCCCTCGAAGGCCGGAAATACGAGGAAATTGCTGAGATCACAGGACTTTCAGTAAGTAATGTGGGTACTCGTATGGCAAGGATCAGAACAAAATTAAAATCAGAATTAACGTAAAGCTATTTAAATGGAACTACAAGAACTTGAAAAGCTTTGGACTGAGATGAGTGAGGAACTCGAATCGCAAAAAAAACTACATAAAACATTAATCATGGACATGACACAAGCGAAATACGTCAACAAATTCAGGAAAATATCCACTTATGAAACCATTGGGGCTGTAATCTGTATAGCCGCCGCCCTTTACATCATTACGCAATTTAGTCTGTTAGATACCTGGTATCTCCAATTATGCGGGGCGTTCACAGTTACATTTCTCATTATTTTGCCAATTTTGACTTTACGATCGCTGCAAAAAATTCAAAACATTAACCTTGCGGGAAGCGAAGTAAAAGAGACTATTGTAAGCTTTGAAAGGGCAAAAAAACGGGTGCTCTTTTTACAAAGAGCGGGGATCTATCTTAGCTTTATCTTAATGGTCACTATTTTACCTGTGGCAGCCAAAATATCCGGAAAGGGTCAGGATCTTTTCCAGGATCCGGGGGTATGGTACGTTTATATCCCAATTATGGCCGTATTCCTCTTTTTATTTGCCCGCTGGGGATACGGATGCTATAAAAGTATTACGACATCCGCAGAAAATATAATAAAGGAAATAGAGTAATCTCCCCCTTTAAAAAGCCTCCTCCATCAGGAGGCTTTATTGTTTAAACGATTGAATCCATTCTCGGAAACCGTTAGGGTTTTACGCTTAAACTCATAGATGAGTTAAACCCCTGAAGCAAATTATTTCTATATTTAACAATAGCGTAAAAACCTTCAAATATGACAACACTATCACGATTGACATTGTCCTTATTTCTTCTCTTTGGAACCCTAATGGTTAATAGCCAGAGTTCTGCCCTCGAAGAACTGGAAAAAATAGCTGTAATAGATCAAAAGGTAATGATGCCTATGAGGGACGGAGTTCGCCTCGCCACGGATATCTACAGGCCAAAAGGAGATAAGAAAGTACCTGTAATTTTTAGCAGAACCCCATATAACTTTAATTCCTGGGGAGACGGGGAGCAGAGAACAAGAACATTTGAAAGAGCTTTAAAAGCGGTAAAGCGCGGGTATGCCTATGTGGTTCAGAACGAACGCGGAAGGTATTTCTCTGAGGGGAAATGGGATATTCTGGGCGTGCCACTTACCGATGGCTATGATGCTTTTTCCTGGATGTCTGATCAGAGCTGGTCCAACGGGAAGATCGGTCTTCTGGGGTGTTCCTCTACCGCAGAATGGCAGATGGCTGTGGCAGCCTTAGATCATCCTTCTCTGGGCGCTATGGTGCCACAAGGTTTTGGTGCCGGAGTGGGTACCGTTGGGGATTATCAGGAGCAGGGAAACTGGTATCGCGGTGGGGCAGAACAAATGCTGTTTTTTGCCTGGTTATACGGCGTTGAACACGATATCTTCAAACCCAGAATTCCCGCTGGAGCAACTCAAGAGGATTTGATTCGAATTTCGAGGTTTTACGATCTGTCCCCTGAAAATCCTTCAGTGGATATGGCTGAAGCATTAAAGCATTTACCCATACAGGATTTTACAAAAAACATATCGGGAAAAAAGGAGGTTTTTGACAAGATGGTAAGGAGGAAACCCAACGATAAAGCTTGGTTTGAGGGTGGATTATACCACGATGATATGGAGATCAATACCCCGGGGTTTTGGTTCGCGAGCTGGTACGACGTTTCCATAAGTCCTAACCTCGCTCTTTACAATCACGTCAGGAAAAACGCCAAGGATGCTGCAGTGAGGGACAATCAATACCTTGTGATCGCACCAACTTTGCATTGTGCTTATACAAGGGCCACTGAAAACACTGTTGTTGGAGAGCGTTCTGTTGGGGATGCGCGATTAAATTACGACGAACAAATTTACGCCTGGTTTGATCATTGGCTCAAAGGGGAATCCAATTCATTTAAGGAGGATATTCCCAAGGTGCAGTATTATACTATGGGGATCAACCAATGGAATTCCTCGGATACCTGGCCTCCTGAAAATGCCCAAATGGTTTCTTACTACCTGCATAGTGGTGGCAA
The DNA here is from genome assembly GCA_013042315.1 of Flavobacteriaceae bacterium. Classification (GTDB taxonomy): domain Bacteria; phylum Bacteroidota; class Bacteroidia; order Flavobacteriales; family Flavobacteriaceae; genus Muriicola. Next base: position 11,484 of record JABDQM010000002.1, read on the forward strand.
AGCCAACAGTCTTTACGGAGACGGACAGTTGACGTCTACCAAGCCAACAGCAGCTGAGGAGCCTGATACTTTTAACTACGATCCAATGAATCCGGTTCCTTCCTATGGAGGCAATGTATGCTGTACAGGTAATGCGGTTAAAGGTGGGGCATTTGATCAGCAAGGTATGGAGACGAGAAACGACATCCTTGTCTATACCTCGGAAATTCTACAGGAGGGAATAGAGGTCAGTGGCTTTATTGAATCTACTCTTTACTTATCGAGCGATGTAAAAGATACCGATCTCACTATAAAACTGATTGATGTCTATCCTGATGGCAGAGCTTATAATCTCGATGAGACTATTCAGAGGGTGCGTTATCGCGAAGGATATGACAAAGAAGTCTTTATGGAAAAAGATAAAGTATATCAGGTTGATCTCACTCCGATGTCGACTAGCAATTATTTTGAAAAAGGACATCGTATTCGCATTGAAGTATCGAGTAGTAATTTTCCAAGATTTGCAAGAAATCTCAACACTGGAGGAAATAATTACGATGAAAGTGAAGGAGTGACTGCCACCAATACCATTCACCATTCTAAAGACTATCCTTCAATGATCAGCCTGCCTGTGGTGATGAAATAGTGCCGTGTTTGTTCAGGATGAAATGACCAATTGATCTTTAACATGGAGAAATGAAACGGATTTTAAGTCTTACTGTAATTTTCATTTTGATTGTTCTTTCGGTTAGGCCATTATTTGGGCAACAAACGGCCACTGAAAGAAGACAACTGATGCTACGCGAACAGCTGATACCCAGAGGGATTTCAGACAGGGGAACTTTAAAAGCTATGGCCAGGATTCCAAGAGAAGCCTTTGTTCCTCAATCTCAGAAACCCTACGCTTATGATGACAGACCACTGCCCATAGGTGACGGACAGACCATTTCTCAGCCCTTTATGGTTGCCTTTATGACCCAGGAACTGCGATTAAAAAGCACCGATAAGGTACTTGAGATTGGAACGGGATCGGGGTACCAGGCAGCAGTACTTTCACAAATAGTAGATACGGTGTATACCGTTGAGATTATTCCATCTCTTGCAGAAAGGGCATCCCGGCATTTACAAAACCTGAATATTGACAACGTACAGATCCTCACCGGAGATGGATATTTCGGTTGGAAGGAAAAGTCGCCTTTTGATGCCATTATTGTGACGGCCGGTGCAGAAACTATACCTCCTGTTTTGGTAGAGCAGTTATCTGATGGTGGAATCATGATTATTCCGGTAGGTCCACATCGCGGAGTAAGACAATTGATCAAACTGACAAAAAAAAGAGGTAAAATAAAGAAGACGGCACTGATGGATGTCCGTTTTGTGCCTTTCGTCAGAAAAGATTGATTCAATGATGTGATGAGGCAATTTATCTGGGTAACCCTACTTGACCTTTTTTTAGTGTAAAATACAAGAAATATCCCTCTGAACATGAGGTTTTTATTGCGAAAAAGATTAAATTAGTAAGCATTGATTTCGGTTATGAAGGATCCAGTTAATTGGGTTCTTTACTCTTTTTCAATCGCATGGCGCCGGGGATATTTACTCCTCACTTATCTGTCATATTCCGATTTATTAAAAACGACCTAAAATACCAGCACTATGAAAATATTCGACGATAAACACATTAAAAATGTGGTGTTTGTAGGAGCACATCAAAGTGGAAAAACAACTTTGTCTGAAACCATGCTTTTTGAAGCCGGCCTCCTAAACAGAAGGGGTTCCGTGGAGAATAAAAACACGGTATCTGATTATCACGAGATTGAGCACGAGCGCGGGACATCTGTTTTTGCAACTCCTCTGCATACAGAATGGCGAAATTATAAGATCAATATTATTGATACGCCCGGCCTGGACGACTTTGTTGGCGAGATCATCTCCTCCATACGTGTGGCTGATACCATCCTTACCGTGATCAACGCTCAACACGGTGTTGAAGTTGGAACAGAAATCATTTGGAATTACATTGATAAGTACCAGAAGCCAACCGTTTTCGTGGTCAATCAGATGGATCACCCCAACGCTAACTTTGAGATGAGTTTTCGGAGTATAAAAAATCTTGTCGGAAACAATGCCGTTCTCATTCAGTATCCTCATCGTATTGACGGAGCGCAATGCATTATCGACGTCCTTAAAATGAAGTGTTATAAGTTTGGTCCTGAAGGAGGAAAACCCGAAAAACTTGCCATCCCGGAAGATCAGAAGGAGCGCGCTGATAGATTGCACAACGAGCTGGTTGAAAAAGCAGCTGAAAATGATGAAGGCCTTATGGAATTGTTCTTTGAGAAAGGGACACTTAACGAAGACGAGATGAGAATGGGAATTAAGGCAGGGATGCTCAACCATGAGCTATTTCCGGTTTTTTGTATTTCTGCGCTTAAGGATATGGGTAGTGGCCGACTGATGGGTTTTATAGATAATGTGGCTCCGGCAGCAGCGGACCTGAAACCGGAGCAATCCGTGGAAGGCAAATCCATTGAAAGAAAAAAAGAAGCACCTACGACACTATTTGTTTTTAAAACTGTTTTCCAGCCTAGTCTTGGGCAAATCACCTTTTTTAAAGTAAAATCGGGAGAAGTAAAGGTCAATGATAAGTTGGTGAATTCACGAAATGAAGAAACAGAAGTGCTCAACCAATTATTCATTATGGACGGGAAGAACAGGGAGCCTGTGAATAAGCTCACTGTCGGTGATATAGGAGCGAGCTTAAAACTGAAACACACGGAAACTAATGATACCCTCCATACCGATAAAGCACCGGTTACGATCAGGCCCATTGAGTATCCCGCCTCCAGAACCAGAATGGCGGTAACCGCTAAGAAGAAACAAGAAGAAGAGAAACTGAGTGATGCCCTTAAAAAAATTCACAGTCAGGATCCCACGGTTATCATTGAATACTCCGGAGAATTACGTCAGCTCATCCTGGGCTGTCAGGGAGAGTTACACTTGGCAACTATCGATTGGAGCTTGAAGAATAATTTTGGCATTGAGGTAGAATTCGAGGCTCCGAAAATTGCTTACAGAGAAACGATTCAAAGATCTTCTGCAGCCAGCTATCGCCATAAAAAGCAATCCGGTGGAGCAGGTCAGTTTGCCGAAGTCCATCTAAAAATAGAGCCCTGGAAAGAGGGCATGGCCGAACCTCAGGGATTTAATATCAGGGGGAAAGACGAATTTGATTTGCCATGGGGAGGTAAACTTGTATTTTACAATTGCATAACGGGAGGAGTAATCGATATCAGATATCTTCCATCCATCAGAAAGGGTATCCTTGAAGTAATGGAATCCGGACCACTCACAGGCTCTTTTATCAGAGACGTGAGAGTGATGGTCTATGACGGGAAGATGCATCCCGTAGACTCCAATGATATCGCCTTTAAAATAGCGGGTGCCCACGCGTTTAAGGAAGCGTTCCTAAACGCTAATCCAAAATTACTTGAACCGGTTCAGGAGGTGACGGTAAGAGTACCTGAAGAAACCGTAGG
>JABDQM010000009.1 GCA_013042315.1 Flavobacteriaceae bacterium
TCGTCTCCCCAGTACAGATAAACCTCACTCCAGTCAATAGCGTATTTCCCCGGAATGGATAGTTCTTCGAAAATAACCTTGGGAGTACTACCCCCTGATAGGGCGAGGTGAACACTTTTTTTGTTCTTCAGCCAATCTGCGAGGAAGGCGCTAAAGTTTTTTGCGACCTCGTTCTTATTTTGATAAACCTTTAGTTTCATGTTCTTTATTTTATGACACAGAATCCGGGATCATCCGCCAGATTGGATCCTGGATTACGCCAGGTGTTATCCCCTTCCAGCAGATCGTCGGCATTTTGTGGGCCCCATACTCCCGCAGAATAGCCATAAATCATAGAATCCTTACTGGTTTTCCAATAATTCAGGATGGGATCTACAAATTCCCATGCTGCCTCCACTTCATCCGCCCGGGCATACAGAGTAGCATCTCCCTGCATGGCATCGAGAAGTAATCGCTCATAGGCTGCCATAAGATTGGTTTCCGCAAGGCTGTCGTAGTAAAAATCGAGATTTGCCCTCTCCACTTTAAATCCTTGCCCGGGAACCTTAACGCCGAACTTAATTAGGATTCCTTCATCGGGTTGTATCCTGATGATTAGCTTATTGTCCTTGTTAAACATACCCGAATCTGTAAAGATCCTGTGGTGTGGAGGTTTAAAATGTATGACAATTTCTGTCACCTTTGTGGGCATACGTTTCGCAGTACGCACGTAGAAGGGAACGTCTTTCCACCGCCAGTTATCCACAAAAAACTTGATAGCCACATAGGTTTCTGTTGTCGAATCGGGGTTTACGCCATCTTCTTCACGATACCCTTTTACCTTCTGCCCATTGATATCAGCAGACAAATATTGACCCCTGATGGTATTTTCATTCAGACTTTTATGGTCCGTTAAAATTCTCAGCGATTTAAGGGCCTTCACCTTTTCATTTCTGATCTCCTCAGCCTTCGCCCCAATTGGCGGCTCCATAACCACAAGGGAAACGATTTGCAATAGATGATTTTGAAACATGTCGCGTAAAGCTCCTGAACTGTCGTAATAACCGCCACGTTTCTCGACCCCCACACTCTCGGCATTGGTGATTTCAACATGCTGAATATAGTTCCGGTTCCACAGAGGTTCAAAGATGCTATTTGCAAAACGGGTCACGAGGAGGTTTTGCACTGTTTCTTTTCCCAGGTAATGATCAATCCGGAAAATCTGCTCTTCATTAAAATACTTATGAAGGCTGTCATTGAGCTCCTTTGCCGATGCCAGGTCATAACCAAACGGCTTTTCCACGATCATTCTCTTCCAACCTTTCTTTTGTTGAGTAAGCCCCTGTTCGGAAAGGTTCTTTGCTATCACCTCATAAATATTAGGAGGAGTAGAAAGATAGAAGATAAAATTATGTACAGTATTAAATTTTGAATTCAACGCGTTTACCCTTTCAGCTAGAGCTTCATAGGAATCTTCGTATGAATTTCCTATATCGTGGTAGTACAACTTCTCGGCAAAATTTGAAAGATGCTCAGAATTCACTTCTTGATCCTCTTCTTCCAGATAACTACTATTAAGAGCTACTTTGTTCCTGAAATCCTTATCAGATAAAGGAGATCGACTCACTCCCAGTACCAAAAAATTCTTTGGAAGGTGGCCTCCGCAATGGAGGTGATATAAGGCGGGGATCAATTTGCGGGCCGTCAGGTCTCCTGAAGCTCCAAAAATAATCAACATTTGACTTTCAGTTCTATCCATTTTTCTATCAAAATTCAGAAGGGGGTATCCGCCTTCTTTAAAAGCCCAAAGTACGTACTAAAAGTTAATATTTTCAATTACTTTTGATTGCAGTGCCCGTCCCAGCGGCAATTTTGTTGCCCTGGCCCAGTTTCAGAGGGCAAATACTAAAGTATTCAAAGAATTTATAAAATAGCAAAATGGCTCAACATACGTACGATTTCGGCTTGATAGGCCTGGGAGTAATGGGAAGAAATTTTATTCTGAATGTTGCCGACAATGAGTTCAAGGCATTTGGATTTGATTTAGACGCAGATAAAGTTGAGGCCTTGCAAAAGGAAGGGGGAGATTTGGAAAAAGTAAACGCCAGTACGGATCAGGCTACTTTTCTCGCTGCCTTGCAACTCCCCAGGAAAATCATGCTTCTGGTCCCTGCCGGAAAAATCGTAGATCAGGTGATTAAAAATCTTCTCCCTCATCTGGACAAGGGTGACCTTATTATTGACGGGGGAAATTCCCTTTTCACAGATACAGACCGCAGAGAAGCCTATCTCAAAGAAAAAGGTATCCATTTTTTTGGCGCCGGGGTATCCGGAGGAGCCAAAGGGGCTCGGAAAGGACCTAGTATTATGCCAGGCGGATCAAGAGAGGCTTACAAAGAAGTTAAACCCATTTTTGAGGCTGTATCTGCCAAATATGAAGGAGAACCTTGTGTGGCATACCTCGGACCTAAGTCGGCAGGAAACTACGTCAAAATGGTCCACAACGGAATAGAATACGGATTAATGCAGCTTACCTCTGAGATTTACGACCTGCTGGGCAAGGCCGGGGAAATGTCGAACGAGGAAATGCATCTGGCTTTCGATTCCTGGAATAAAGACCGACTACAATCTTTTTTAGTGGAGATCACTGCTGAAATTCTCAGAAAAGAGGATGAGCACGGGCCTGGTGAGCTCGTAGATAAAATACTCGACAAGGCCAAACAAAAAGGCACAGGAAAATGGACTTCTCAAAATGCTATGGACCTTGGGATCCCTGTCCCAAGTATTGATATTGCCGTTAGTATGCGAGAAATATCTGCACTTAAAAACGATCGTATTGCCGCAGACAAAATTTATGGCAGACCTGAGCCCACTCTTATCGAAAAGAAGAAATTGACCAAAATGGCCGAAGAGGCCCTGTATTTTTCGTTTATCGTAACCTATGCACAGGGCTTGCACCAATTATCTGAGGCTTCAAAAGAATACGAATACGACCTCGATCTGGGCACCATAGCGAAGATCTGGAGAGCAGGTTGCATCATCAGGGCAAGATTACTCGCTGATATAACCAAAGCGTATCAATCACGACCCGATCTGCCCAATCTGCTGCTCGATGCCTCGTTTTCAAAAGAAATCAAAACAACTATTACATCTGTACGGGAATTGGTTGCCTATGGAGCTGAAAATGGTATTCCCCTACCGGGCTTGTCAAATTCGCTGACCTATTTTGACGCGTACACTTCAGGACGTTTACCCCTAAACCTTATACAGGCGCAGCGCGATTTTTTTGGTTCTCATACCTATGAACGCACCGACAGAACCGGCACCTTTCATACGGAATGGGAGAATTGATAATAAAAGAATTAAAACACCCGACTCAGATTAAAGCCGAAATAGACATCCCCATTGCCCCAGTCTCCAATTGCATTTCCTAGGTAACCGCTTTCAAAAGTGGGTTGTGCATTTGTAAAATGCAACTGAAACACATGACCTCCGGTTTCTATGTCTACCCCTATGGAAAGTGGATTGACAAAAGGGGAACCATCTGCCCGGTTGAGATGCAAACCATAATCGAGATTAAGACTAAATCGTTGAGAGAGTTTTACCCTCCCTCCTACACCTAATGCGAATTGAGAGTTGTCCTGAGGGGCATAGGGTACATACCCTTCGTAAAAGTATGTGGGCATAAGTTGAACGGAAACATTTTCACTTAATTTTCTACTGATAAGGATTTGCTGCGTAAAAGAAGTTCGATCTTCAAGCCCTACCTCCCTTTGCAACACAGGTTCATCCAATAACGTATTAAAGGCTAACTGGCTGTATCCCACCACGGTCACCGGAAAGTTATCGTTTTGTTGTACAAAGCGGTACTTCCCTGATACATCGTAAGTTTTGTTAAATGAACTTCGGGCGAATGAAAGATTGAAACTGTCGCTAAAGCCGTAAATAAAATGAAGGCGGGTATTGGCAAAATCGAGGCCAAAAAAGCCATCCAAACCGGATCTTATACTTCCAAACCGATGAAAAACAATGAAATAGAACTCCTTTTCATTGACCATTTTGGTAGATTCAAAATTGACAATCTTTAAACCCTTAAATGCGGCTTCAACAGTTCCGGTGGAATCGCTCTTGTCTATGGAAGCAAGTAGACTGTTTTGAGAGATCATCAAGAAAGGAAAAAGCAACAGGCAAACAAATAGATATATTTTTTTCATGGTAAGTGGTTAATGTGGTAATATTTAAAATACAGGAGCGAATCTTATCTCCTAAACATACAAATTATTTCCCATTTTAATTGGAAAATATGGGCTCTGAGGCAGGTGCTTTGTCTGGTTGAAACACATTTGAAAATCCTACTAATAGACTACTCTTTATCAAAATATAAATACATCTTCGGCATGTTTGATCCTGAATGATGACTGACTTTTTCAGCTTTGTTTTTTTTGACGAGTACTTGCGCTTTGAAGATCGCCCTGAAGGTTTTTTAGGAAGCGTGCCGGTTTGGCCATCAATTCTCGGAAATCTACTTAGAGGCATGTTTCGACGAAACTGCCTATCTTGCGAGTGCAACCTACCTACTAATTATGCGTTTATGTCTTTAATCCCCATGAAGAACTATTTTACCTTAATTTTTATTTGTTGGTCCTGCCTGCTCGTCGCTCAGCAAACGTTCCGAACAGAAATGGCGGAAATTCAATTTGATGCTTCCACCCCCCTGGAAGATATTTACGCCATAAATAAGAAGGTCAACCTTATCCTCAGAGATGACGGTGAAATAGCCGTTTTACTTCTCGTAAAAGAATTTGACTTTAAACGGAAACTGATGCAGGAGCATTTTAACGAGAATTATGTCGAATCCGATAAATATCCCAAAGCTTATTTTACGGGTAAAATTAAATCCTTTAGCCTTGATGGGTTAACTGCAGAGCCTAAATCTTTTGTATTGAGTGGGGAGCTAACACTCCACGGCGTAACCAGGCCCGTAGAAACAGATGTGAGCATCAGTAGGGAAGAGGATACCCTGAATCTCAGGACCGTATTTATCACAAAGACCGAGGATCACGAAATAAAAGTGCCCAAAATCCTATTTATGAAGGTTGGAAAAGAGGTACAGGTTAGTGTTTCTGCACAACTAGACAAAACATAGCCTACCCTATTATTTTCAAGCCTATTTTACTTGCTCAGGTACATTTTCCTCCTCGTATACAAGTCGTAAAACTCATCGTCCTTAAGACTGTCAATAAATAATATACTCTCGCCTGTACTTTTCATTTCAGGACCGAGGTTCTTATTGACATTTGGGAATTTGTTAAAGGAAAATACAGGTTGTTTAATTGCGAAGCCTTCGAGATGTGGATTAAATTTAAAGTCCTTCAACTTTTTTTCACCCAGCATGATCTTAGCCGCGTAGTTCACATAAGGTTCTCCGTAGGCTTTCGAGATAAAAGGAACCGTTCTCGACGCCCTTGGGTTAGCCTCTATGATGTAAACCATATCGTCTTTGATGGCAAATTGAATGTTAATCAGTCCTACCGTATTTAGTGCGAGGGCAATCTTTCTAGTGTGGTCTTTAATTTGCTGCATCACAAATTCGCCCAGGTTAAAAGGAGGCAGTGTTGCATTGGAGTCGCCTGAATGAATTCCACAGGGCTCTATGTGCTCCATGATTCCAATAATGTAAACGTCTTTCCCGTCAGAGATCGCATCGGCCTCTGCTTCGATCGCTCCATCGAGATAGTGGTCTAATAGTAATTTATTGTTTGGAATTTTGTGCAGTAAATCTACCACATGCGCTTCTAGCTCTTCCTTGTTGATTACAATTTTCATCCCTTGTCCCCCGAGAACATAAGATGGTCTAACGAGGAGTGGAAATTTAAGTTCTTTAGACAGCTCCAGGGCTTCATCTGCACTTTCGGCCACCCCAAACTGCGGGTAAGGGATGTTGTTCTTCTTCAGAAGGCGCGAAAAACTACCACGGTCTTCTGCGAGATCTAAGGATTTAAAACTGGTTCCCATGATCTTAATGCCGTATTTATCGAGTTTTTCAGCTAGCTTCAAGGCTGTTTGTCCTCCTAGCTGCACGATCACTCCTACCGGCTTTTCATGAAGGATGATATCGTAGATGTGTTCCCAGAATACGGGCTCAAAATAGAGCTTATCTGCCGTATCAAAATCGGTTGATACTGTTTCTGGATTACAATTGATCATTATGGTTTCATAGCCGCACTCTGCTGCAGCAAGAACCCCGTGTACACAGCAATAATCAAATTCTATCCCCTGCCCGATTCGATTCGGTCCTGATCCGAGAACGACAATTTTCTTCCTGTCGGTGACCTCGCTGTCATTGGTGACATAACGCTTTCCGTCAGGCGTTTCCACTTCTTCTTCAAAGGTGGAATAGTAATAGGGTGTCATCGCCTTAAACTCGGCAGCACAAGTATCTACTAGCTTGTAAACCCTGTTGATCCCAAGTTCACTTCTTTTCTTATGGACTTCGCTTTCGTAACAATCGAGCATATGTGCGATCTGTCTGTCTGCAAATCCTTTCTGTTTAGCTTCTAATAGCAAGTCCTTAGGCAGGCTTTCAACGGTAAATTTGGAAATCTCCATTTCCAGATGGTGCAATTCTTCGTATTGCCTGAGGAACCACATGTCGATTTTAGTAATCTCATGGATCCTGCTCAGCGGTATCCCCAGCTGTATGGCATCGTAAATGACAAAGACACGATCCCAACTAGGGATGGTGAGTTTGCTGATGATCTGCTCGTAATTGGTGTATCCTTTCCCGTCGGCTCCAAGACCATTTCGTTTGATCTCAAGTGATTGGGTAGCTTTGTGGAGGGCCTCCTGGAAGGAACGTCCAATTCCCATCACTTCTCCTACCGACTTCATCTGAAGTCCGAGAGTTCGGTCGGAGCCCTCAAATTTGTCAAAGTTCCATCGTGGGATTTTTACGATCACATAGTCCAGGGTGGGTTCGAAGAGAGCTGAAGTTGATTTAGTAATTTGGTTTTCCAATTCGTCCAGGGTATACCCCATAGCCAGTTTGGCGGCAACCTTGGCGATAGGATAGCCTGTAGCCTTTGATGCCAGTGCAGAGGATCTCGATACCCTTGGGTTGATCTCAATAGCAATAATATCTTCTTTTTCGTCCGGACTAACAGCAAACTGAACGTTACATCCTCCGGCAAAATCACCTATACTCCTCATCATCTTGATGGCCATATCCCTCATCCGCTGAAAAGTGCGGTCTGATAAGGTCATCGCCGGGGCGACAGTTATGGAATCACCGGTGTGAATTCCCATAGGATCCATATTCTCAATGGTACAAATGATGACCACATTATCGTTATTATCCCGAAGTAATTCCAGCTCGTATTCTTTCCAGCCCATCAGGGCCTTGTCGATCATCACCTCATGGATAGGGGAGATCTCGAGTCCCCTACTCAGCAATTCGTCAAAATCTTCGGGTTTGTGCACAATGGAAGCTCCTGCACCTCCAAGGGTATACGAAGCTCTGATCACCAAAGGGAATCCATATTCCTGTGCAATTTCCTTACCCTTAAGAAAAGAGGTAGCGGTAGATTGTGGCGCCATCCCAATCCCGATTTCCAACATGAGTTTGCGGAATTTTTCGCGGTCTTCCGTAATGTTGATGGCATCGATGTCTACTCCGATAATTTCAACATTGAAATCCTCCCAAATTCCTTTCTCTCCTGCCTCAATGCAGAGGTTGAGTGCCGTTTGTCCACCCATGGTAGGAAGTACTGCGTCAATGTTGGGATGCTTCTTAAGGATCTCAATGATCGATTTTGTAGTCAAGGGAAGAAGATAGATATGATCAGCCATCGAAGGGTCGGTCATAATCGTAGCAGGATTGCTGTTAATAAGGATGGTCTCTATCCCATCTTCCCGGAGTGAACGCAGGGCCTGCGATCCTGAATAATCAAACTCACAAGCCTGTCCTATGATAATAGGTCCGGAACCAATGATCAATATTGATTTGAGATCTTCTCTTTTAGGCATAATTCTGTTATTATTTCAATTTACATTTAGGTGATAATCGAGCAAAAAAAAGGTGCTACTTTAAAAAAGTAACACCTTTATATTGTTGATTTTCAATCATTTATTTTTTGTGACGCGGCTCAGAGGATACAGACAATTTTCTTCTTCCTTTAGATCTCCTTCTGGCGAGAACTTTTCTTCCGTTGGCTGAAGCCATACGCTCCCTAAATCCGTGTTTGTTCCTGCGCTTGCGTTTAGACGGCTGATATGTTCTTTTCATGCTTTTTAAATTTGTGTCTGGGTTAATTTTATTCCCTGACTACTTTTCAAATTCTGGGCGCAAATATACGAAGAGTTTTTTCTTTGCCAAATCGATTCGAAAAATATTTAGGATAGTTTTTAGTACTTTTGCCGCAACTTAGAGAAGTTGACAAATGGGGGTAAAAAAATTATTTTTTCTAGTGCTTTTCTTTTGGATTTTCGTCCTTGGGAACGCGCAGGATAAACTTCAATACAATCTTAATGAAGGTGATGTCTACAAGCTAAAACAAGTTGCCAGACAGGACATTACTCAGGAACTGGATGGTGCATCACATGAGATTACCAACGATATCGAGGGTATTTTGGAATTCAAGGTGACCGCTAAAATGGAGGATACCTATGCCATAGACATCGTAATTAAGGATTTGTTGATGAAGATGACATCAAGTTTGCAGGGTGTTCTTTTAGATGTACAAGCATCACAACTCGATCCGGAAAATGTTCAGTCCAGGATTTTTAATAGCCTTCTCAACAAACCCATACATATGGTAATGCGGAACAACGGCGATATCCTGGAAGTAAAAGGCGGTGACAGTCTGGTTGCAGGGATGGTGAGAGCATCGGGACTAGAAGAAGCCTTCGCGGTTAATATGCTATCCTCTTCACTGAAGAGTGAATTTGGCTCTGAAGCCCTTTCGGATAGTTATAAACAGATGACCTTTATATATCCTGAAGAGGAGGTAATTGTTGGAGATCAATGGGAAAATAGTTTTTCGGGTGAATTAAACGCAGAAAATTTGTGGCATCTCGATTCTCTGGATGGTGATAAGGCGATCATCAGCGGAAAGGCAAAGGTACAGATGAAAATAGACGAAGCGGCAACCTCCATGGTGCTCGATGGTACTCAGAATACATTAATAACCACAGATCTTAAGTCGGGCTTTATTCTCAACATGAAGGTGGAAGGATTCTCTGAGGGCTATTCAACTCTCGCGCAAATGAACGGACAAAAGATTCCCACCACGATAACCTCTTTAGTCACTTACGAATTAATTCAATAATTATATGTTCAATAAAAATATCAAATTAGTCATTACGGCTCTAATTGTAGCCTATGCCATTTATCAATTTGTAGAAGGGTATATAGGGAACGGTATATTTCTGATCTTGCTCTCACTTATTTTCGTTTTCCTTTATTTCAGGAATGAGATGATTCTGTTGGCTTTCCTGAGAATGCGAAAGCAGGATATGGACGGGACAGAAAAGTGGCTGCAGAGAATTAAAAATCCTGAAGCTGCATTGACCACCAAGCAACAAGGGTATTACAACTATCTCTACGGCATCATTTACTCACAAAAAAACCTGACTCAGGCAGAAAAATATTTTAAGAAAGCCCTGAAATTAGGATTAAATATGGATTATGACGTCGCCATGGCGAAACTGAGCCTTGCCGGAATAGCGATGCAAAAGAGAAGAAAAAGAGAAGCTACAACCTTGCTACAAGAAGCAAAAAAGCTCGATAAGAACAATATGCTTACCGAGCAGATAAAAATGATGCAACAACAGATGAAAAAGATCTAAGCTCCAGGCTAGCTTGAGCGAGATCCGAAACAGCTGAAGTGTTATTTCGCAGAAGTGTAATACCCTTTATGGGGTATTTCAATTATGTATTTTTTTCCTGAGGCATTATTCAGGTGCGGTTCCCTTAGCCAGGGATTATGCCTTTTAAGGATTTTGTAGTTGATCTCATATTCTTTGGCAAAGGTGGCAAAATCTTCAACCGGCTTATCAATTTCCACAGTAAATGTGGGAACTGTAGCATAGAGATCTTTTTCTGATATTTCAAATCCGTATTTTTCAGGATCAGATAAAATTTCCTTGATCGCCATGATTCTGAAAACATACCGTCCTGTCTCTTGTCCTAAGAGAAGATCGTAATAATCTGTGGCTTGTTGAATACCCATGTACTTATTGATAGCTCCCGCCCCGGCATTATAGGATGCGGCGGCCAAGGTCCAACTTCCAAACTTTTCCTTATTCTTTTTCAGATACTCACAGGCGAGTTGTGTAGCCAAGCTTAAGTTGTAGCGCTCATCGACATTGGAATTCACTTCCAGGCCGTATTCTTTTCCGGTGGCCTTCATTATCTGCCAAAAACCAGCAGCACCGGCCGGTGATACTACATTCTGCAAACCACTCTCTGCCACGGCTAAATATTTAAAATCATCCGGGATCCCATTTTTTGCCAGAATAGGTTCAATAATGGGGAAGTACTTGTTCGCCCTTTTCATAAGAAGAACGGCGTTGGATTGCCAGTAAGTATTGACGAGGAATTCCCTGTCTATCCGTTCCATTATTTCGGGATCATTCTGAGGAACTATTTCGCCGGCGAAATTCAGGTCTTCGGGAATTTCAATTGACGTTATGCGGTATTCATCTGCGACGCTCTTGTCGGTTTGATCTACAGTCACATCCTGCCTATCTGGCTCGGACATTAAATGGCCTTGTTGAACGGCAAATATCAGGGTGCTCCCGATAAAGATCACGCCGAATACCATTAGAATATTTTTTAAGATTTTCATCGTATTGTTTTTGAAAGGTACTCAAAGGTATAAATAAGAACTCCCTTATTCCAAAATAATTGTCGGTAAACGTTCATTGAACCATTTATATCTGTGAATGATCATGGTATGGGTGCCGTTTTTAACTGGAATACATCCTTTTATGTACTGAAACGGAAAAACGACGTCCTTGTCTCCGTGAATGTGAATGATATTCGGATTGAATTCTGTCTGTTTCCATTTCACAATCTGATCTATGGACCAATCCAGGTAGTATTTGTCTTTTACTGCGAGGTATTCTTTGTACAATTCGAGTCGCTGAGTCACCGTTTCCCCGAAGGCAAACTTGGCCAGAACATCGAGGTTGTTCACCATACCCGTGGGAAGTATTTTATGGATTTTTATATAATTAGCAAAGATGAGTCGTTTAGGCATTTCCGAGCGCTGTTTCACACTGGATACAATGATTAATTTTCTGACAGGAATATGCTTTGCCATTTCCTGAATAAGCATCCCTCCGAAGGATACTCCTATAAGAACGGGATTCTCGTGAACGATTAAAGTATTCATTTTCCGGGCGTATGCCTCCAGAGTCATCCCCTTGTCCGGAACAAACCAATCCAGGCGATGGATCTCAAATTGATCTTGTGGCAGTCTGATATTCTTGAAGATAGCGCTCTTAGCCGCCATACCAGGCATTAAATAAACATGTATCTTCTTTTGAGTCATCTCCCCCGAACCGTTGTTTTATTTAGGAAATTAGCATTTTTTTCACTACTTTTGTAAACCATTCAACATAATATCAAGCTTATTTCTTTTATTATTTAAAAAGTCACAATTGCGATAGTTAAGATTACGATTCAATCGTAATTTTTTTGTCTGAAACCAAAATTAAAACTAACTATATGAATCAATTAGTAATTAATGACAATAGTTTCTTGCGTCAGTTCGAGACTAAGGTTGATGGTCATTTGGCTAAGATCGAATATTCTTCTCAGGAACGAAAAGTGTTTCTTACCAAACTCGTCATCCCTGAGGAAATCACCGCCGAAGGATTTAAGGAAGAATTCATTAAATCAGTTCTTCATCATATACAAGATCAGAATCTGAGGGTTGTCCCAACAAGTCCGCAAATCGCAGGCTTCTTAAGGAAGAACAGACAGTACAAAGAAATGTTGCCGGTTGGCATCAGGATCTAAAAAGACTAGACCTCCCAACAGGGAGGTTTTTTTATGCCTTTATTTTTTCAGGTACAAAATTAAATCGAACAAGACCCCCCTCGTCTATCTCCTCAAGTTCAACCTCATGAAGCGTATTACAGAGTGAAGGATCCCAGGGTGTTCTTACCTTTACGTAGTTCTCGGTAAACCCGTGAATGTAGCCCTCTTTATTTTCTCCTTCAAAAAGCACTGTTTTAGTGTTTCCTAACTGACTCTCATAAAAAGCCCTTCGCTTCTTTACAGATAAACCCCTGAGCATCTTACTCCGTTTTTGTTTAATCTGAAGTGGCACGGGATCAGGCATTTGAGCTGCTTCCGTATTTGCCCTTTCGGAGTAAGTAAAAACATGGAGATATGAGATGTCCAGATCGTTGAGGAAGTGATAGGTTTCCAGAAATTGTTCTTCGGTCTCTCCAGGAAATCCAACAATGACATCCACCCCAATACAGGCATGGGGCATTAATCCTTTTATTTTGGCTACGCGATCTACGTACAACTCACGCATATACCTACGTCGCATTCTTTTTAGAACCTCATTGCTACCGCTTTGTAAAGGGATGTGAAAATGAGGCACAAATGTTTTGGAACCAGCTACAAATTGGATAGTTTCATCTTTTAATAGATTGGGTTCTATCGAAGATATCCGCAATCGTTCTACCCCTTCAACCTCGTCCAGCGCCTGAACCAAATCATAGAAAGTGTGTTGGTGTTTCTTATTACCGAATTCTCCCTTTCCGTAGTCCCCTATATTGACCCCCGTAAGTACAATTTCCCTCACATCTTGTGCAGCGATCTCCCGTGCGTTATTGAGAACACTCTCCAACTTGTCGCTACGCGATATCCCTCTGGCCAATGGAATCGTACAATACGTGCATTTGTAATCGCATCCGTCCTGAACTTTGAGGAAAGCCCGGGTTCTGTCGCCCAGGGAATAGCTTCCCACATAGAAATCCGCTTCCTGAATCTCACAGGAATGAACCTCCCCATGGTCATTCTTACTCAGGTCATTGAGGTAATCCGTAATCTTAAATTTCTCAGTTGCACCCAAAACAAGATCGACACCATCCACGGCTGCTAATTCTTCAGGTTTAAGCTGGGCGTAACAACCAATGGCAATCAGAAATGCTTCCGGATTAGTTTTCTGAGCTTTTCTAGCAATGGTCTTAAAGCGTTTATCTGCATTCTCAGTAACCGAACAGGTATTGATTACATAGATATCGGCCCTTTCTTCAAATTCTACATGTTCGTATCCGGAATTTGAGAAACTCCTCGCAATAGTGGAGGTCTCAGAATAATTGAGTTTACATCCCAGAGTGTAAAAAGCGACTTTCTTTTTCATGAATTCGTTCCTGATCAACGGGCTGCAAAGATACTGCTTTGTCTTGGGTCTTAAAAATGAAGAGTGGGCTGCATAAATGTGCTTAATACTTCCGCCATTTTTTTGTGATTTCAAATACGTGTTCCAGAATGGCCGCTTCTTTTTCATCGAAGGCCCTACCCCTTCTTGCCATCATCACTTCAGCGGCTTCAAAAGCCTTACGGGTCTGATAGGTGGAAAAACCACTGGCTCCTCCCCAACTGAAGCTGGGGATAAAATTTCGCGGGAATCCAGCTGCATAAATATTGCAATTCACCCCTATAACGGTACCCGTATTAAACATAGTGTTAATCGCTGTCTTACTGTGATCCCCCATCATAAGTCCGCAGAACTGCAGTCCGGTTTGGTCAAATCTTTCGGAAGCGTAATTCCAGAGACGAACCTTTTCGTAATTATTTTTGAGATTTGAATTATTGGAGTCGGCCCCAATATTACACCATTCCCCAAGAACCGAATTCCCGAGGAACCCGTCATGGCCCTTGCTGGAATATCCAAAGATCACCGAATTATTGATTTCCCCGCCAACTTTGCCATAGGGCCCTATGGTGGTGGGGCCGTAGATCTTAGCTCCCATTTTTACCACCCCATTCTCACATAGGGCAAATCCTCCACGGATCATATTTCCTTCCAGGACTTCAGAATCCTTTCCAAGGTAAATAGGTCCTTCTGTTGCATTCAGAATACTGTGTTCTACTTTTGCTCCTTCTTCAAGAAATATATTCTCAGGAGAGATCACCCGGTTTGAAGCGGGAATGGGAGCACTCCTTCTACCCTTGGTAACCCGCTCGTAATCTCTTTGCAGGGAAATTCCATTCCTGGAAAAGATATCCCAGGTATTTTGTATTCTGATAAGATCTTGTGTGGATTTTTTCTGCTTTAGATTCCCTATTTCTTCTTTTGTTTTAGGCCCCGCTGAGCGATAGGCCACCAATTCGGAGGCGCAGAATAGAGCGGATTCAGGATCGAGGGCCTGAATTTCAGCTACAATTTCAGAGGTGGGTAGAAAAGAGGGGTCTATAAATACATTGTCCTCCGCGAGCTCGATTGGATACTTAATCTCCAGATAAGGTTCTGTTATATAGGAAACCGCAGCATTGAGATGATCTTCCCACTTTTCCCGTAAGGTGAGAATTCCCAACCTGATTTCCCCAACAGGTCTTGTAAAAGTAAAGGGAAGTAAAGAAATCCTGACCTCACTATCGAACAATACGTAATTCATGTATTCCTAATTTTACCCAAAAGTAAAAAAAAACGCCCCCGATACATATCGGAGGCGTTGTATTATATTGTTCTCCCGTTATCTAGTTGATCCGGGAGGGTCAAAAGTCTTACTTCTTAAATTTCTGGTATTTGTTTTTGAACTTGTCAATCCTACCAGCGGTATCCACCAACTTGGCTTTCCCGGTATAGAAAGGATGTGAGGTTCTTGAGATCTCCAACTTGATAAGTGGATATTCAACTCCTTCTACTTCGAGGGTCTCTTTTGTTTCAGCGGTTGATTTTGTAATAAACACGTCCTCATTAGACATGTCCTTAAACGCTACTAATCTGTAATTTTCCGGATGTATACCTTTTCTCATCGTCTTAGGGGTATTCTTTTTTCAGGCTGCAAATGTAATTATTTTTTTTAGCATTCCATAACAAGATTTTCAAAATTCCATCTTAAATATTGTATCTTGAATTTGTAACAAAAAGCTTTAAACAACCACTAACAAATTAATTAACGTAAAACTGAACAACAAAATGGAACAAAATCAACCTAAAATCGGGAAGTTCTCCCTTAATTATGGCTTAATACTCGGAGGAATAAGCGTGGTTTTCGGCCTTATGCTCTACTTCGTTGACGCGCACACAAATCAGGATAGCACAAGTCAGATAATAGGTATAGTCTTAGCTGTAGCCGTTATCATGTGGGCAATATTTAATTTTAGAAAAGCTAATAGTGGATTATTATCGCTTGGGCAGGCCATTAAACTTGGAGTTTTAATTTCGTTGTACTCAGGAATCATCTATATTATCTGGCTGATCTTTCTGGCACATGTCCTTGACACAGAGTTCATAGCAACAATCGCTGAAAATAACAGGGCCGCAGCACAAGAGGCCGGAGTGATGACAGCGGCTCAAATTGACCAACAATACGAGGGAACAATTAATTACTTTTGGTTTTCTTACCCGGTCATTTTAATAATCAATGTACTCATAGGCCTTGTCATCGGATTAATAGGTGGCTTAATATTTAAAAAATCACAATAAGAAAAAATCACATGGAACAAAATCAACCTAAAACAGGAAAATTCGCTTTAAACTTCGGAGTCTTTTTGGGGGTAGTAACCGTAGTCTTCTCCCTTATGCTCTTTTCTTTGGATATGCATTACCAGGGCGGAATTGCTGTAATGTTAGTGAGCATTTTAATTACCCTTGTATTTATCGTTCTGGGCATGGTTCAATTCAAAAAAGCCAATAACGGCTATATGAGTTTTGGACAGGCTTTAAAGATCGGTGTGGGAATAGGCCTTATTGGTGCCGTCATAGGTGTTCTTTTTAATCAGGTCCTGATCAACTTTATCGACCCTGAAACAATGACCAAAGCCATGGAATATCAGCGTCAGCAATTAGAGGTAGCCGGACTTTCATCTCAGCAGATCGATGCTCAAATGGATATGGCAGAAAAGTTCTCTTCCCCGTTTATCCAGATCGCTATTGGCCTTGTAGGCAGCATTATCCTTAGTTTTCTGGTATCATTAATACCTGCCTTAATCCTTAAAAAGAAAGCGCAGGATAATTAATATTTGTATTTTTGGAAGGAAGAAGCAACGATTCTCCATGAGCTTATCTATTGTCATTCCTTTACTTAACGAAGAAGAGTCTTTAAAAGAACTTCATGATTGGATTGTATCAGTGATGCAGTCCAATCATTTTTTATACGAAATCCTCTTTATAGACGACGGTAGCACCGACAACTCCTGGGAAGTAATTACCCAGCTGGCGGACAGCAATGAGGGCGTCAGAGGAATTCGGTTTCTTAAAAATTTTGGAAAGGCCCAGGCACTGCACGCCGGTTTCAGACAGGCATCCGGCGATATAGTGGTTACCATGGATGCAGATCTGCAGGACAATCCCGAAGAGATCCCGGAACTTGTCAGGATGATTGAGGAAGAAAACTACGACCTCGTATCGGGCTGGAAGAAGAAACGTTACGACCATGCCCTTACAAAAAATATCCCGTCAAAGCTCTTTAATTGGGCCGCGAGAAAAACTTCCGGGGTGAAATTGCACGATTTTAATTGTGGGATAAAGGCTTTCCGAAAGGAAGTGATTAAAAACATAGAAGTCTCAGGAGAGATGCACAGGTACATCCCGGTCCTGGCGAAGAATGCCGGATTCTCAAAAATTGGAGAGAAAGTTGTTCAGCACCAGGCGAGGAAGTTTGGGAAGACCAAATTTGGAGCAGATCGATTTATCAATGGTTTTCTGGATCTGATTACCATATGGTTCGTTTCCAAATTCGGCAAAAGACCGATGCACCTATTTGGTGCCCTGGGCGTGCTTATGTTTATCATAGGTTCCGGCTTCGCCCTTTATCTGGGGATCGACAAGGTTTTTATCAATCCAACAGGCCGACTGTTAAGTCAGCGCCCCCAATTCTACGTAGCTCTTACCGCCATGATCATAGGTACTCAGTTCTTTTTAGCAGGCTTTTTGGGAGAGATCATGGTTAGATCCAGAAAAAACGAACCCCGGTATAAGATATCCAGGGAAATTAACCTGACACAAAGGGAAAAGGAATATACGTCGTAATTATATATGAATACCAACGCTAGTTAAATGAATGACATACTCACCACCGCCAAGAGCTGGCTTAGCGATTTTTTTGATCCGGCTGTAAAAAAAGAGATTCAACACCTTATAGATAACGACCCGGAAGAACTCAAGGATCGCTTTTACAAGAACATGGAATTTGGTACCGGCGGAATGCGAGGTATCATGGGAGTAGGAACAAACCGAATCAATAAATACACCCTGGGAAAGAGTACTCAGGGCCTCAGCAACTACCTGCACAAGGTCTACCCCGAAACTCCGCTTAAAGTGGTAATCGCCTACGATTGCCGCCATAACAGCGATACGCTGGCCCGTACAGTAGCCGAAGTTTTCTCCGCCAATAACATCAAAGTATATCTTTTTTCAGATCTGCGGACCACTCCGGAGCTCTCATTTGCCGTTCGACATCTGGGATGCCAGGCCGGGGTGGTGCTCACTGCATCGCATAACCCGCCTGAATATAATGGCTATAAGGTATACTGGACTGATGGGGGGCAGATTGTCCCTCCTCAAGACGGGGAGATCATTGCTGAGATTAACAGGCTGTCTGTAGAAGATGTTCGATTTAAGGCCAATGATGATTTTATAGAACTAATTGATAAGCAGGTAGATGAGGCATTTATTAGCGCATCAGTCAAAAACGGAGATTTCAATGCAGCAGGAAAAGAAGATTTTTCGATAGTCTTCACCTCCCTTCATGGTACATCAATTACAGCCATCCCCGAAGTACTCAGCAGGGCCGGATACGGCAAAGTGACTATCATAGAAGAACAGGCAGAGCCAGACGGGAACTTCCCAACTGTGGTTTCGCCCAATCCGGAAGAACCTGAGGCCTTGAAACTTGCGATGAAGAAGGCTGAAGAAATTGGGGCAGATATGGTGGTAGGTACAGATCCCGACAGTGACCGACTGGGGATAGCGGTGCGTAATCTGCAAGGTAAAATGGAATTGTTAAATGGGAATCAGACCATGGTTCTCATGACCAAATTTCTCCTCGATCAGCAAAAGAGAAAAGGCATGAAAGGCAACGAATTCATCGCCTCCACTATAGTCTCAACACCTATGATGCAAAGTATGGCATCGGCCTATGGCGTAGAATGCAAGACCTCCCTAACCGGGTTTAAATGGATAGCCAAGATGATCGTAGACCACCCTGATCAACATTTTGTAGGAGGTGGAGAAGAGAGTTTCGGATTTATGGTTGGTGATTTTGTGCGCGATAAGGATGCAGTTACCTCTACCCTACTCGCTTGTGAAATAGGCGCCACGGCCAAAGCAAATGGCAAGTCGTTTTATCAGGAACTCATCCAATGCTATGCCGACTATGGGTTTTATAAAGAAAGACTTATTTCCCTGACAAAAAAAGGAATTTCAGGAGCCGAAGAGATTCGTGAAATGATGCAGGATTACAAGGAGAATCCGGTTAAATCCCTGGATGGGTCCAAAGTAATTACGGTAGACGACTACAACACCTCTACCTCAACGGACATCAAGACCGGAAAAGTATCAACTATAGACCTGCCAAAGTCGAATGTCTTAATCTATACTACGGAAGATGGCACCCGTATGGCAGCCAGACCCAGTGGTACTGAACCCAAAATAAAATTTTATTTCAGTGTAAATTCCACCTTGGAGCAGACCAATGCCTATAGTGAAGTTAACAAGGCCCTGGAAGAGAAGTTAGATAGAATTGTAAGCGAATTGAAATTGGATTGATGAACTACTTCAAGAAAATCCTGCGTTTTGCAACGCCCTATAAGAAATACGCTTTTCTCAATATCTTTTTTAACATTCTATATGCGCTTTTTAGTGCGCTGTCCTTCGTTGCCCTTATACCCATGCTTAAGGTCCTTTTTAATCAGACGACCAAGATCTATTCAGAACCCACCTATCAAGGCATTGGAAATCTCGAAGAATATTTAAAGGGTTATTTAAACTACTGGGTAACGACTTATTCCGGAGAAGATGAAATGAAAGCCCTTGTTTTTGTAATCGCTCTTGTGTTAATCTTATTCCTTTTAAAAAACGTCTTTAATTACCTGGCTATGTATTTTATCACCTTCCTGAGGAACGGGGTGCTGAAAGATATCAGGAACAAGATGTACCAAAAGATCACCGACCTCCCTATTTCCTTCTATTCAGAAAAACGGAAAGGGGATGTAATCGCCAGAATCACCTCCGATGTGTTGGAAATCCAACACTCCTTCCTCTCTATCCTGGAATTGCTGGTTCGCGAACCTCTAACGATACTATTCACTATAGCAGTGATGTTCTTTATCAGCGTAAAACTCACCCTCTTCGTGTTTATTTTTATTCCCCTTGCCGGGATGATCATATCCAGGATCGGGAAATCCCTGAAAAAGAAATCGGATCGGGTTCAAAAAGAACAGGGAGAATTCCTCTCTATCGTTGAAGAGACCTTGGGCGGACTAAGAGTGATCAAGGCATTTAATTCGGAATCGAGATTTTACAAGGTGTTCTCAGCCTCCACTGAACGCTTCTTTCATTTTTCGAATAAGCTCCTCAACAGGCAAAATCTCGCTTCACCCACCGGGGAATTTCTGGGCATAGTGGTGATAGGTGTACTGCTGTGGTTTGGCGGAAAGATGGTCCTCGTTGATAAAACATTGGATGCCTCTTCCTTTATTGCCTATATGGGACTAGCCTATAATATCCTAACCCCTGCTAAAGCGATTAGTAAGGCCTCCTACGGCGTTAAAAAAGGAAATGCCGCAGCAGAACGGGTTCTGGAGATCTTAGAAACTGAAAACCCTATCAAGGAAGCCATAGAGCCTGTGCATGTTTCCGAATTCAATTCCTCCCTATCGCTTGAAAATATATCGTTTAAATACGAGGATGACTGGGTGCTGAAGGATTTTACCCTGGAACTTCCTAAAGGTAAAACCGTTGCCCTCGTTGGGCAGTCGGGAAGTGGTAAAAGTACAGTGGCTAACCTGGTAACCCGATTCTACGATATAAATAAAGGGCAGATAACGATTGACGGCACAGATATTAAGTTACTGTCAAAACGTTCCTTGAGAGAACTGATGGGGCTGGTCACCCAGGAGTCCATTTTATTCAATGATACGGTGCGCAATAATATCTCCCTCGGAAAGGAAGGCGCTTCAGATGATGAGATCATAGAGGCAGCTAAAATTGCCAACGCACATGATTTTATTTCCGAGCTCCCAATGGGCTACGATACCAATATTGGGGATAGTGGAAATAAATTAAGTGGGGGACAGAAACAGAGGCTATCCATTGCCAGGGCCGTCTTGAAAAACCCGCCTATCATGATTCTGGATGAGGCCACTTCCGCTCTCGATACAGAAAGTGAACGCCTGGTACAGGAAGCCCTTGACAAACTCATGCAAAACCGGACTTCTCTAGTCATTGCTCATCGGCTATCTACCATTCAAAAAGCCGATTCTATTGTGGTTATGGAGAGAGGTAAGATATTAGAAATTGGCACCCATGAAGTCTTGTTAAAGCAAAAAGGAGTTTACTACAAACTTGTGGCGATGCAATCTTTCGACTAAACTACTCCTGTAATTATTCTTCCATTGGTCTAAAAAAGGGGTAATTTTATAGATGAATTGCCGGCTGATTAAACCTTTATCGTAAAAATCCGTCTTAGGAGCATAACAGACTAACTTTGATTGCTGAAGAAACCTTAGTTAAAGAACTAAAGCAAAAGAATACCCAGGCAAAGGCTTTTGAGGTGCTTATCAACACCTATAAGGAGCGTTTGTACTGGCATATCAGAAGGATCGTTTTAGACCATGATGACGCGGATGACGTTTTGCAGAATACCTTTATAAAGGTTTACAGAAATATAGATAAGTTCAAGGGAGATAGTAAATTGTATTCCTGGATGTATCGGATAGGCACAAATGAAGCGCTGACCTTTC
Source organism: Flavobacteriaceae bacterium (assembly GCA_013042315.1). Lineage (GTDB taxonomy): Bacteria > Bacteroidota > Bacteroidia > Flavobacteriales > Flavobacteriaceae > Muriicola. The sequence continues at coordinate 21,134 of JABDQM010000009.1, forward strand.
TGAAGACGAAATCGAAAAAATTGGGGGTCAGCAGTGACGAATTGATTGAAAGAAAGGCGAATACCCTGGAGGCAGATGTGTATTTTGAAGGAGACGCCATTCAATTGAAATTACAACAGGCCATAGCAAGCCTGCCTGAAAAACAAAAGTTGGTCTTCAATATGAAGTACTACGAGGAACTAAAGTACTCGGAGATCGCAGAAATACTAGATGTCTCAGTCGGAGGTTTAAAGGCCTCCTACCATTTGGCAGCAAAGAAAATCGAAGCCTTTTTAAAACAGGAGTAAACTGTGGAGAAAGTTATATCATACCTAAACCATGAAAGACATATCAAAAGAAAACAGCTTTAAAACGCCATCCGGCTATTTTGAGGGGCTTTCAGATCAAATCCTGAAGAAAATCCAGGAAGAGGATACCGGAAAGCTACCCGAGAAAGAAGGATTTGGCGTACCCGACAATTATTTTGACCGGCTGGAAAAGGACATTCTCACGAAAACGGTCCAAAGAGAAACACCGGTGATCAAGCTTAAACAGTACAAATCCTATTTTTATGCTGCTGCAGCTATTGCGGCGATCTTTATTTTGGTGATAGGATTGGAATGGAACAGCGCACAACCCCTTACTTTCGATGACCTGGCAGAGGCTGATATTACCAGTTATATAGAATCAAGAGATCTGGAATTGAGCAATTCTGAGATCGCAGAAGTTATTCCGCTGGCCAATCTCGAAATGGACGATTTTATGGAAAGTTCCGTAGATAGCGAACACATTATGGATTACCTGGAAGATTCCATAGATGATTTAGATGAATTAAATATCGACTTAGATGAAGAATATCAATAAACTCCTCGCACTTGCCTTCCTCCTGATTGGCAGCATCACATTTGCCCAGACAGGAGCGGGTATGGATAAGATAAAATCGCTGAAGATCGCGTTTATTACTGAACGACTTAATCTTAGCAGTGAAGAAGCCGCAGTATTCTGGCCGGTTTATAATGAACACGAGGCCAATCTTGAAGCCTTGCGCCTGGAGGAAAGGAATGAGATCAGGGGCCGACTCCGAAATTTTCAAAATATGTCGGACTCCCAGATACAAGATTTAATGGGTGAATTTCTCGCGCTACAGCAGGAAAGAAATGATAGAAATATCGCTTTTCTTAATCGTATGACTGAGCTGATTTCTGCAAGGAAGACCTTTCTGCTGATTAAAGCGGAAGACGATTTCAAAAAACGACTACTCCAACAAATACAGAAAAGGCGACAATAGTCAGAATTCGATAAATGGCATTAAAAAAGGGGCAATTTGCCTCTTTTTGTTTTAAACCCTGCTTCATTTCTACAGTCTTAGATGTATAACCCTAAAAAAACCGTTATGAAAAAGTTTAAGATTGTTTTAGTCATTATCGCATTTTTTGGAGCTCTTAGCGCTTCAAATGCACAAAGAGTTGTAAAGGTTAAAGTGTATCCAAAACACGGCACTGTGGTTACTACAGTAAATAAACCAAGATTGGTGATTCACAAAGGAATCCGGTATCATTTAGCAGCCGGTGTCTGGTATAAGACCAGAGGAAAGAAATACGTAGTTGCTGCTGCCCCCAGGGGAATTGTGATCAAATCCCTTCCAAGAGGTCATAGAGTGGTATTTATCAAAGGAAGAAAGTATTTTGCCTACAAAGGAGTTCATTACCAGAGAATAGGCAGGACGTACAAAGTTGTTTATGTATAATTAGATTTGGGTTGACTTTTTAAAAGGAGTCGTATGTTAGTCGTAAAAGGGTAGACACTGTCTGCCCTTTTTCTATTTAAAGCTAAGCTTGGATAACCTGAATTTACCCGCTGCATAAGCCGTTGAATCATTGATAAATCGAAAAGTGTAAAAAGGTTCCTCAGAGAGACTTATCCATTTTTTGCCCTGGTTTGATGAGTAACTAATCCCAGAATATGAGACGGCAACAATCTCCCTGCCTTGACTATCAGGGACAAACTGAACGCAACTGGTATATCCTGGTAAACTACCTTCGGCCACGAGCTTCCATGTAACACCTCCATCAACCGTAATCGCCTTATTTCCGTTCATCGCCTCAGACTCAGTGTAATCACCGCCCATAGCAATTCCTATTTTTTCTGTTTGAAAATGGAGTGAATAGATCCCTTTGGTAGGTTCATTAGAAGTAATCGGTGTATTAAAAACCTCCCAAGTTTTACCCTTATCGGGAGAATAGTAGATCCTTCCTTCCGTGGTTCCGATCCAGGCTTTATCTCCTACCACGGCAATATTTGTATTACTGGCTGCGAAGGCCCCTTCCCCCGGAATTGCCTTTGGTAAATCAGCACAAGGAATCTTGTTCCAGGTGGTGCCTCCATCTCTGGTAATAAGAACAGAAAGACAGCCTCCCATCTCGTCGCCAATAGCAAGACCTTCCCGATCGTTCCAAAAAGTCATGGAGTCGTAGAAGACTCCCTCTTCGTCTTCTTTATACACTAATTCCATCAAGCCATCATTCCCGGTTTTAAACAACAAGGCAGGCCTGCCAACAGACAACATAAAAAAGTCGGTTGCCGTATGGGCTACAGCACGGAATTCCGGATATAAAGTATCGTAGCGCTGTTGTTTGGCTCGTATTTGATCAGAAGCTAAATCTACCGCACCAAATACGCCTCCTGTGCCTGCGAAGGCTACGCTACCATCCATGACCTCCATTGCCCGTACACTAACGGAATCGGTGAACAAATCCTCAACTTCAACACTACTGAAATTATGTACAGAAGGGCTTTCAGAACAAGCTGACAAAAGAAAGAAAATACAGAAGGCAAGTAATAGTCGCATCAGTTTTAATTTCCTCAAAAATAAAGGGTTTCCTGTCTAAAACGATACCTTTGCCATCTAAAATTTTTCGATGCGCTTACACAGAAATTTGGTATTTGCCGTAGTAGACGGATTACAATTGATCTTTCAAGAAGGTGTCTACGCCTCAAAGGCAGTTGAGCAGATATTGAAAAGAGACAAACGCTGGGGATCCCGCGACAGAGGTTTTATCGCCGAAACGATGTACGATATTGTTCGATGGAAGCGATTGTACGCGGAGATAGCAGAAGTTAAAGAACCCTTTAGTCGGGCCAATTATTTCAGGCTATTTTCCGTTTGGGCCGTTTTACGAGGAATACCACTCCCTAATTGGAAACAGCTTGAAGATACCCCTACAAGGAGGATTAAAGGCCGCTTTGATGAGTTGTCCAAAATCAGAAAATTCAGGGAATCCATTCCCGATTGGATCGATGAGCTGGGGCTCGAAGCCTTTGATGAAAAATTTTGGGACAAGGAGCTACACGCTTTAAATCAATTGGCACCGGTAGTTTTAAGAACCAATACTCTCAAAACATCCATGCCCTATTTACGACAACGACTGCTGGAGGAAGGGATAGCCTCAGATCCGGTTTCCGGATACCCCCACGCCCTTGTTTTAAAGGAGAGAAGCAATGTCTTTACCACCGAAGCCTTTAAGGAGGGTTGGTTTGAAGTTCAGGATGCCTCTTCCCAGCTGGTAGCCCCGATGCTGGATGTTGCCCCCGGCCAAAGAGTGGTAGACGCCTGTGCCGGTGCCGGAGGGAAGTCGCTCCACCTCGCTGCCCTAATGGAAAATAAGGGGCAGTTGATCGCCCTTGACATCTATCCAAAAAAACTTCACGAGCTCAAACGGCGTGCCCGAAGAAATGGAGTGCATAATTTGGAGACCCGACTCATAGACTCCTCTAAAGTCATTAAAAAACTTCATCAGAAAGCGGACAGGGTTCTTATCGATGCCCCATGTACAGGTTTGGGTGTTCTCAAAAGAAATCCTGACACTAAATGGAAACTACAAGCGGAAGACCT
>JABDQM010000014.1 GCA_013042315.1 Flavobacteriaceae bacterium
TTATAAATTTGCACCTCCTTTGGAAAAAGGCGCTGTAAAAAACTAGCGAACAAGCTGTTACCTTATGCCGTATCAAGTACCAGAACCGAAAATTTTTGCCTGTAGCCAGAGTAAGGAGCTAGGCGAAAAAATTGCCAAGTCGTATGGAACCGACCTAGGTAAGGTGCTATTCTCGCGCTATAGTGATGGGGAATTTCAACCTTCCTTTGAAGAATCCATTCGAGGAACTCGAATCTTTCTCATCGGGTCCACTAATCCGGGGCCCGAAAATCTCATGGAGATGTTACTGATGATCGATGCTGCAAAAAGAGCCTCAGCCAGACATATTACAGCCGTAATGCCTTATTATGGTTGGGCAAGGCAGGACAGAAAAGACAAACCAAGGGTACCAATTGCGGCCAAACTGGTTGCAAAAATGCTGGAGACTGCAGGAGCGACAAGGATCATCACCATGGACCTTCACGCAGATCAGATTCAGGGCTTTTTTGAAAAACCGGTAGATCATCTCTTTGCTTCCACCCTTTTCCTACCCTATCTGAAAAAACTAAAGCTCGATAATTTAACCATCGCCTCCCCGGACATGGGAGGATCCAAAAGAGCGTATGCCTATTCCAAAGCACTTTCCAGTGACGTAGTTATCTGCTACAAACAAAGGGCTAAGGCAAACAAGATTTCTCATATGGAGCTGATCGGGGAAGTGAAAGGCAAAAACGTGGTCCTGGTCGACGATATGGTTGACACCGCCGGAACCCTCACCAAAGCCGCCGACCTGATGATGGAAAGAGGAGCCTTGAGCGTAAGGGCCATTACCACCCACGGACTGCTATCCGGAAATGCGTACGAAAAAATTAAAAATTCAAAACTCGAGGAACTAATCATTACCGATTCGATCCCGAGCAGACCAAAAAGCGATAAAATTAAAGTATTGAGTTGTGCCGATCTGTTCGCCGATGTTATGCATCGCGTACACCACAACACCTCTATCGCATCTAAATTTATAATGTAAGTATCAATTTAAATCTATATAATGAAATCAATTACAATCAAAGGATCAGAAAGAGAAAGCGTGGGCAAGAAGGCAACGAAGGCCCTACGTAATGCTGGAAAGGTCCCTTGCGTGGTATACGGAGGGGAAAAGCCATTGCACTTTGCAGCAGATGAACTAGAGTTCAGACACTTGGTGTACACCCCAAACGCCCACACTGTTGTGGTTGATTTGGGAGATGGCAAGAAGGTAAATGCCATCATGCAGGATATACAATTCCACCCGGTGACTGACAACATCTTACACATCGATTTTTATCAGTCATTCGCAGACAAGGAACTCACGATGAATATCCCGGTTCGTTTGAACGGAAATTCTCCGGGAGTACGAAATGGAGGCCGATTATTATTCAGAAAGAGGAAGCTGGCTATCAAGGCCCTTCCGGACGACTTGCCGGATTTCTTTGATATTGACATCTCTACACTTAAAATTGGAGACAATATCACCGTAGAATCTCTTTTAAATGACAAGTTTACTATCCTTCACCCCGAGACAACTGTTGTAGTACAAGTGAAAACGGCTCGTGCAGCAATCGTTATTGAAGATGAGGAAGAAGGTGATGAGGAACTCGAAGGTGCAGAAGCTACTGCAGAAGGAGAAGCAGCTCCAGCTGAAGGAGAAGCTACTCCGGCTGAAGGTGCCGAATAACACCTTAAGGAACATAGAAAGGCATCCTGAGAAATTTCTTGGGATGCTTTTGTATTTTAGCAAGGCGATAACAATCCTATGCGTTCCTTCTTATCATTCCTCTTTAAACAACCCACAGCTGTCCTTAATGAACAAGACGCTATGAAAAAATTCCTGATTGCAGGCCTCGGTAATATAGGTCCGGAATACGTCAATACCCGTCACAACATTGGCTTTCAGATCCTCGATCATCTGGCGAACAATAAAGGGCTCACTTTTGACCAGAATAAACTCGGCGCTACCGCTTCGTTTAGAATTAAAGGACGCAGTATTCTGATGCTTAAACCTGCAACCTTTATGAACAGAAGTGGCAAGGCGGTACACTACTGGCTGGAAAAAGAGAAAATACCTAAAGAACATCTTCTGATCGTCACTGATGATATCAATTTACCATTCGGGACCCTGCGTCTTAAGACCAAAGGGAGCGATGGGGGCCATAACGGCCTTGCAGACGTTCAGCAAAGCTTACAAACGAGTCAGTACAACCGACTGCGGTTTGGCCTGGGGTCTGATTTTCCCAAAGGGCGGCAAGTAGAATACGTTCTGGGTAAATGGGAAGAAAGTGAAGAGAAAGCCATGCCGGAAAGACTCGACCGTTGTGCGGAACTCATCCAATCTTTTGTGCTGCAAGGAGTAAATATTACTATGAACACCTTCAATAATACCTGATCATCTGATCACTCTGAACGAATACACCCCGGAATCAGAAGAATTCCCCTCCCTGTCTAGCGTTACCACCCTCCAATAGTAGACGGTATCCACAGCTACATCGGCCTGTACACTGGTGATAAACACCGAAGGTGAGGCAATTAAAACCTGAGGGTCTGGCGAAGAATCCAGATACACTTCGTAAGACTGAATATCGCTGTCGACATCCGCTCCTGACCAACTCAGTGTAATTTGATTATTCAAATCGCGAATAACCGAGGCTCCCGAAGCTGGTTCAAGGATCTGTGCAGGAAAAGGCGCATAGGTGGTTTGAGAACCTGCATTATAAAAAAACCAATCGTCACTCACGGCGATATCCTGAGTCTCGTTGTTCCTGGTCGTCACTCGCCATTGATAGGGAACTCCCTTGAGCAATGGCACCCTGGAAGACAGAGCTGATGTTGGTGCATTGGTAACCGAAATTCCCGTTAAGATATTGGTCACCCTTAATTCATAGGTATCTGCGTGATTTGCCTCCAGCCAACGGAACTCGACCTGACTCGTAGTGGTATTTAGACTTATCCCTGTTGTACACTCCGAATTTTGCTCGGGGAAACTCAACATAGCCGCCTCTGGTGGTTTTGGCGAGTTCTTGCTGCATGCCATGGCCAAAACTCCAATGAACAGTATAGATATCTTTTTCATCGCTTTATGACCTTAGTTGAATAATTGATATTCTCTCCTGTTAAGCGAAACAAATACACTCCTGATGGCAGAATGTTCAGGTTCATCCTGATAAGCTGATCCTCTGCCGAGTACTGTTCTGAGTAAACTTCCTGTCCCAGTAAATTATAAACCCGCAGCTGTACCGGATTCTCAGATAAAGGCACATATGCCTCAACTTCATTGACGAAAGGATTGGGATACAGGACGGGTTCTCCCCCAATAAGTACAACCTCTTCAAATGTTCCCTGGCAGGGAAGAGCTCCTGTTACTTTTATTGTATTTACACCTGGTTTTAATCCCAGGGTAAATTCCTTATCTGTTGTTTGAGTAAGTATCCCGTTTAACTCGATATTGTAAAGTTCGGATCCATTCAAACTCAGGGTAGCTTGCAATGCATCCTGATCAAGAGCTATCAGTACGGCTAGTGGATCTGGTTCTGAGATCACAAAATCCACACAAAATTCCTCGTATATTTTGCTACCCTCAGTGCCAGTGATACAAGCTGAATACGTTCCCGAAGAAAGATTCTCCAACTGATAAGCCGTATTAAAATCAGCCGTTTCATTCACCCCGTTACCTGCAATCACAATGGAATAATCCAAAGAGGTATTGGCCGTAATATCGATCTGGCCATCGTTACTGGTGATACAGGATTCGCTCGTAAGAGAAATATTGAAGTTGTCCTGCTCAAATCGATAAACCGGGCAT
>JABDQM010000019.1 GCA_013042315.1 Flavobacteriaceae bacterium
GGGTTGGTTGCCTCAGCTTTTTTCAATACTTTAAGCCTCTAATCTTTAGCTCAAATGAAAAAAATATACCTTCTATTGATGTTTTTGTTTGTACTTGACCTCAGCGGTCAGGGTACGCAACTCCTGAGACAACCAACGATTTCGGCTTCCGATATTGTTTTTGTGTACGCCAATGACCTTTGGAAAGTATCCGTTAATGGCGGACAGGCTGAACGCCTGACCAGCAATCCGGGATATGAATTTTCTCCACATTTTTCAAAAGACGGAGACTGGATCGCTTTTACTGCCGAGTATGATGGAAATAGTGATGTTTATATAATTCCGGTTAGCGGAGGAGAGCCTAAAAGACTTACCTGGCATCCCGGAGCCGATGTCGTACAAGGGTGGACTCCAGAGGGTGAAGTGTTGTTCAGATCGGGTAGAGAATCAAAACCAACACAAACGAATAAACTGTACACGGTGGCTCCTGAAGGTGGACTTCCAACTGCTATCAATATACCCCGTGCTGCCTACGGTGAAATCTCTCCTGACGGGAAATATGCAGCCTACACCCCTATCACTTTCTGGGACCCTGAATGGAGAAATTACAGGGGAGGTCAGGCGATGCCCGTTTGGATCGTTGAATTAGCCACAGGAAATCTTCAGAGGACTCCTCAACCGACAAAGGAAAGACACCTCGATCCGGTTTGGTATGAAAACAAAGTTTATTATCTCTCTGAGCGAGATCTTGCCAGCAACATATGGTCTTACGATCCTGCGACGGGAGCAGAAGAACAACACACCTTTCACAAAAAATTTGACGTAAAAAGCCTGGATGCAGGACCAGGACAAATTGTCTATGAACAAGGGGGTTATCTTCATTTACTCGATCCTTCAGATAATTCTACCCAACAATTACAAATTGAGGTTAAGGGCGATATGAACTTTGCCCGTCCCAGATGGGAAGAAGTCAATGGCAATGACTTAACAAACGCTAACCTTTCACCCACAGGGAAAAGAGCAATCTTTGAGTACCGGGGCGAGATTATCAGTGTCCCAAAAGAAAACGGCACTTATCGCAACCTCACGAACAGCCCCGGAGTGGCGGATCGTTATCCGGTTTGGTCCCCGAAAGGTGATCGAATTGCGTGGTTCTCTGATGAGAGTGGGGAATATCAGTTGGTAGTGGCAAATCAGGACGGAAGTAAGCTAAAAAGCTATCCCTTGCCCAACCCTACCTTTTATTTCCAACCCGACTGGTCTCCTAACGGAAATTATATCGCTTATTCCGACACAGATTATAATGTCTGGATCATAGCCCTTAATTCGGGGAACGTTAAAAAGGTGGCGACAGATCGATATGCCCACCCCAACCGGACCATGAATCCGGTCTGGTCTCCGGATAGCCGATGGATTGCCTATTCCAAACAATTAAACAGCCATTTTAAAGCAATTTTCGCCTACGATGTTCAGGAAGAAAGAGAATTGCAACTTACTGATGGGATGGCGGATGCCATCAGTCCTGTTTGGGACGAATCAGGTGCCTACCTCTATTTTCTGGCAAGTACAAACTACGGCCTGCAAACAGGTTGGTTAGATATGAGTTCATATGATCCACAAGTTACAAGGAGTTTGTATGCCCTGGTCCTGGCTGCCGATGGCAAGGCTCCAAACCTTCCTACTTCCGATGAAGAAGAGATGAGTACTACACCAACAGTAAAAAATGACAGTAAAAAGAAAAAGGGAGAAGCCGAAGATGTTGAAACCAAGGTCGTGGTAAAGATTGACGCAAATGGAATCTACTCCCGTATCATTCCATTAGAACTGGCGGAACGAAATTATGTGGCCCTGGCTAAAGGTCCCAAGCATAAAGTCTTTATAGCCGAAAACGTTCCCAATGAGCCCAATTTTAAAATCCACACTTACGATGTAGAAAAAATGAAGGTGGAAGAATTTGGAAATAACATATCAGATTTCGTCCCCTCTTCAGACAGGAAGAGTGTTTTGGTGAAGCAAAACGGCTCCTGGTTTATTTCAGAGACTAGTGGAAGTTTTAAAGCCAGCGATGGCAAACTGAATACCAATATTAAAATCAAGGTTGATCCGAAGGCAGAATATCATCAGATCTTCAAGGAAGGTTGGCGGTTTATGAGGGATTTCCTCTATGTAAATAACGTACATGGTGCGCCCTGGGATCTCATCTATGAGTGGTATTCTCCCTGGATAAATCACGTGCGCCACAGAACAGATCTCAACTATGTAGTGGATATCATGAGCGGGGAAGTCGCCATTGGCCATTCTTATGTGTCGGGAGGCGATCTCCCAGACATCGATGATGTGCCCATAGGTTTGTTGGGTTGCGATCTGGAAGCAGTTAACGGACACTATCGCATCTCAAAGATCTACACCGGAGAGTTGTATAATCCTGGACTGAGTGCACCTTTGCACCTACCGGGTATTGATGTTAAAGCAGGTGATTATATTCTGGCCATAAATGGCAATCCGCTTACCACAGACATAAATCCATTTAGTTTGTTGGAACAAAAAGCCGGGCGGGAAACCAGATTAAGTGTTTCCTCGGGAACGGACTTAAGCAAAGCGAGGGAAGTACTAATCAAACCCGTGAGAAGTGAATTTCTGCTCAGAACCATGGACTGGATCGAAGGGAATCGCAAAAAAGTAGATTCACTTTCGGGAGGCAAGCTTGCCTATGTTTATGTCCCCAATACAGGTGGCAGGGGCTTTGAATATTTCAACCGTTACTATTTTTCTCAGCAGCATAAAAAAGGAGTGATCATTGATGAGCGCAATAATGGAGGTGGCTCTGCCGCAGACTATATGATTGATATTATGGACCGCACCCTGGTGGGCTATTTTAACAGCAAAACCAATGACAACAGGCCCTGGACTACCCCAATTGCAGGTATTTGGGGGCCTAAGGTGATGATCATCAATGAAAGAGCAGGTTCAGGCGGAGACCTGTTGCCCTATATGTTTAAGGCAAAAAATATTGGCCCCCTTGTGGGTACCCGAACCTGGGGAGGCCTGGTGGGAACCTGGGATACGCCAAGATTTGTAGATGGTGGACGTATGGTTGCCCCCCGGGGTGGATTCTTTGATGTAAATGGGGAATGGGCCGTAGAAGGTGAGGGAATTGCCCCGGATATAGAGGTAATCCAAGATCCGAAAAAAGTGCTGGAGGGACATGATCCTCAGCTCGATAAAAGTGTTGAAGAGGCATTGAGATTACTCAAAACGCAGGAATTTATAATGAAGCCGGAACCTGCTCCTCCCGTCAGGTGGATGCGTCCTCCCGGGTATGAGAAGGGTGACGAATAAGAACTATAAGAAGACCTTTATAGCTTTATTTGAATTGAGTTTAAAGGAACACTCTTTAAAACTAGGAGGCCCGAAGGTTTTCATTCGGGAGTTGGAAAAGCCTACAGGTTCTTTGGGGATTCCCAGCCAGTTGGTATCGAGGATATTGTTGTCATTTTCATCGTGAAAAACAGCTAAGGCATATTCGCCACTGGGCAGATTATTGATCTTTAGCTGAGTTTGACCCGCTGTGGCAAGGGCACTATCAGAGAGATAGACTGCTTCAAATTTCAGAAAACCTTCCGCGTGGTTGTACACGGCAATATTTATCTTGCCTTTGGAAGACTGCACCCCCTGCACCTCAATGGTAAGTTCGTTTTGCGCCATCGCCAGACATGGAAGCAAGAGGAGTAGGTATCTCAAAAATTTTATCATATGTTCTTTATCTCTATCCTTAACTACTTATGGCTATCAAAAGTATTTTAAAATCCTTAATTTTTTCTTTTCAAAATGGTAAAGCTTTTCTAATATTTCAGCCAGCACTATTTTCATTCTGCAGAAAACTCTGTGAGAAGATTTTCATAGAAGGTGACGGTTTCCAGGGAATCTTTAAAATTAAAAAAGATCAAGGATGAATCTTTTTGTTGCAGCTTGATCTTCGGATTCTTCAAATTGTCTACGTACACTCTGATCCCCTCCAGACCTTCAATGGTATCTCTGAATACTCCTTTCTCTATCGCCCAGGCTGAAAAACCGCTTTCTCTTTCCATCTCCGGAATTCTGGGAACCAAACTTATTTTTCCAATGTCATCGTAGCGAATCTCCGAATGGTAAAAACCCGTAATCAGTGTAAAACCCCCTTCCTCCTGCCTTGTCCAATTTTTGGAATGCAAAATAAAAGCTGCTAGGCATACCACGATTGTAAAAACAATGATGGTATTCCAGAACCAATGTCTTTTACGAGGAGCCATTTAATCAGCTTTTTTCGGAGTACGGTATTTATTTAGCCATGCCAAGGTATGTGCTACCTTGGTGATGAGATTACTTGGTTTGTTGGCAATACCGTGACTCGCACCTGGAATTTCAACAAGCACGGTCTCTATTTTTCTCAATTTAAGGGCGTGGTACAATTGCTTGGCCTCACTTGGAGGAGTCCGCAAGTCGTCCATCCCTACCAATACCATGGTTGGGGTTTCAACATTACCCACCAGGGAAAGCGGAGAGAATTTCCAGTAGCCTTCAAAATTTTCCCAGGGCTGCCCGGGATATCGCGAATTTGCATAGCCGAAATAATTATCGGCAACAAGGGTTTTACTGATCCAGTTCATTACCGGCTTTGCTACCACTGCCGCTTCAAATCTGTTGTTCTTCCCAATGATCCAAGCAGTCATAATACCCCCCGCACTTCCCCCGGTGACAAACAGCTGATCTTCATGTGCAATTCCCTTCTCGATACAAAAATTAACGCCGTCCATTGTATCGTCATAGTCTTGCCCCGGGTAGTTATTGTAGAGCAGATTTCCGAATTCCTCACCGTAACTGGTACTCCCCCTGGCATTTGGATAAAAGACAATGTATCCATCTGAAGCATAAAGCTGTATCTCGGCGGTAAACCTATCGCCGTAATTCGATATAGGCCCTCCGTGATTTTCAACAAGAAAGGGATACTTTTTTCCAGCATCATATCCTGGAGGGTAAACTACCCATCCTTGCAAATCCCTCTGGTCAAAGGACGATTTGTACCAAACCTCTTCTACCCTGCCCAATTCCCGAAAATTAAGCAATGGTCCATTGAGATCCGTGATTTTAGTTGTGGTTCCTCTCTTGGGATCGTATATCGCCAGTTCAGCAGGGTATTCGGGTCTTGTCTGTGTAAAGGCAATTGTACCGGTATCAGAAACACTGAAAGAACCACCTCCATAAGGCCTTCCTATAGAGGTACCCCCCACATTACTAACCAGGTTCTTTACGGTGCCGTTTTTAGACATATAGGCAATTTTTGTATTGCCTTTGTCGTCATACATAATATAGAGTCCGTTCCCTTTGGAATCCCATATGTAGTCGTCAACATCCCGATCAAAATTTTGCGATATGCTTCTCTTATTTTCCCCATTGAAGTCCATCAGCTGTAGCCGACTCAGCTGGTAGGCCTGTACTTTGTCTTCGTAGCCGGAATAAGCGATGGTTCGGCCGTCTGGTGATAGCGCCGGGTTCCGGTCGGGACCTTTTCTCGTAGTGAGCTCCCTGGTAGTTCCATTCTGCACATTCACGGAATGTATCTCACTGTTTCTGAAATCGTATTCCCAATCTTCACTTCTGTTCGCGGAGAAAAAAAGTTCTTTTCCATCTGTAGACCAGGAAAGTGCGCCCCGGTGCTGGTAATTTCCTTCGGTCAATTGCCTTGGAGATCCACCATTTGCAGGAAGGACGAACAAATGATTAAAACCGGGGTCAATATATCCCCTTCCGTCCGCCTCGTGATAAACCCGATCAGTAATTCGTGGAGAATCTGCCCATTTAGCTCCTTTTGGTTTTGGAGGCATCTTGGCTAGGACAGGTGGTTTTTCAGGGATATTCATGGAAAAGGCTAACAAATCACCATTGGGTGACCAATTGAGAGAAGAAGGGCTTGAGGGAAGTTGTGAAATTCTGGCAAACTTACCCGATTCTAACCAGTACATGTAAATCTCTGACCCCTCATCTGTAGCACTGACAAAGGCGATTCGGTCACCATTGGGTGACCAAACGGGACTGTATTCCGATACTTCCCGCGAAGTGAGTTTCTGATGTTCACTTCCGTCCTTTCTGATCATCCAAAGGTTCCCCTCTGCCCGATCGGTCATTATATTAAAACCCATCCGACGATAGACGATCCAGTTTCCACCAGGCGAAATCTGTGGATCGGAAACATATTGGAGATCGAAAACATCGAGATATTCAAAGGGTTTATTCTGGGCAAACCCCACTTCTATAAATAGGCTAATCAATAGAAAACACAGGATATTTACACTTTTTTTCATAGGGATAGAATTGACTGTTAAACATAGTCAATAGGTGACACTAAAGCAAGAAGGAGTTCAATTGCCTGAAAGGTGAAATTCACAGCAGTATAATTGCTCAACTCTAACCAAGAAAAATTCTAAAATAGTATCTTTATAGTCTAGGCCAGATCTCAACCGGGATTTGGTCTTCAATTACAAGATTAATTCTAATCCCTGCCTAATTAATGTACACCTTAGAAGACCTGTCTCAGGCAAAGAAAAGAAAAGACCTGATTGAAATTGCCCTGAACAAAGGGATGCCAGTAAATAAAGCACTCCAAAATCTCCGATATGAAGAGGAGTTGCGATTGTTACAGATCGAGATGGTGAATTTTCAGCGTTGGGTCAAAAAAAAAGGAATAAGAGTAGCGGTCATTTTTGAAGGCCGCGATGCTGCGGGAAAAGGAGGGGCGATCAAGAGATTTAAACAACACCTTAATCCCAGATCTACCCGAGTGGTCGCGCTTTCAAAACCCACTGATGTTGAAAAAGGGCAGTGGTATTTCAGAAGGTATGTCAAGGAACTTCCCAACCCTGGGGAAATCGTCCTTTTTGACAGGAGTTGGTACAACCGTGCAGTGGTAGAACCCGTTATGGGATTCTGCAATCAACAAGAGTACAATCAGTTTATGGTGCAAGTGCCCGGATTTGAACACATGCTCTATGAAGATGGAGTAAAAATCATCAAATTCTGGTTTTCCATTTCCAAAAAGGAGCAGAAGAAACGAATGGATTCACGTCTTCTCAATCCGCTTAAAAAGTGGAAATTCAGTCCCGTAGATCAAAAAGGACAGGAGCTTTGGGACAAGTATACCTACTACAAGGAACACATGTTTTCCAAAACTCATTCCACCTTCAGTCCCTGGATCATCGTTAAAGCAAACAGTAAAAAAACAGCTCGCTTAGAGAGTATGCGATATGTTCTGTCTCAGTTCGATTACTCTAACTCTCACAAATCTAAAACCACGATTCTTCCCGATCCCAACATCGTCCAGCGATACTACAGGCAGATCGAACAAATTGATATATAAGTCATGAGAAAAGGAACTGCCGGGAAACCGCATTTAAATGAGGAAGATCTTCAATTACTCAATACGCCCCTGGGTTTAAAATCCTTATTGGCCGACAAAAAACCAAATGTTGACAAAGCCTTGCGACTCGTGAGGAGTGAACTAAAATTTCACAAACTCCAGGCAGAGGTGATCAAATTACAAAATTGGGTCATAGAGAAAAACAAAAAGGTGGTCGTTATTTTCGAAGGCCGGGATGCTGCCGGAAAAGGCGGCGCGATTCGCAGAATTACGGAGCATATCAATCCCCGTCATTTCAGGATTGTGGCACTTCCAAAGCCCACTGTAGAAGAACAAGGGCAATGGTATTTTCAACGCTATGTCAATCAATTACCCAAACCCGGAGAAATGGTCTTTTTTGACCGAAGTTGGTATAACCGTGCCGTGGTAGAACCCGTAAATGGATTTTGCACAAAGCCGCAATACCGAAGTTTTATGGAGCAGGTAAACAGCTTTGAAAACATGATCATGGACTCTGGAATTTTCCTCATTAAATTTTACTTTTCCATTACAAAAGAAGAACAGGCCAGGCGGTTTAAGGAAATTCAATCTAGTCCGTTAAAACGCTGGAAATTAACACCGGTGGATCTCAAGGCGCAGGAATTGTGGGATATCTATACCGAATTCAAACTAAAGATGTTTGAGCATACCGATCTAAAACAGTCGCCATGGATCGTCGTTGAAGCCAACTCGAAAACGAAGGCCAGAATACAGGCCCTTGAATACATTATCGATACCATTCCATACAAAGTATCTGAGAAAATTGATGATGAGGGAGAAGATTAGCTTTAGATAATATTAAAATTGGTATCTTTAAGGTCTGTGCGATTGCTATGAAACTCCTTTCAATTCTATCGGCTATCCTTATTCTATTTCAGAGCTTTAATATAAGCCTGGGAGAACTGGCACAGTTTGACGAATTCATGGAACACGCGAGTTTTCACAAAGAACAATACGGGGATTCTTTATTTGTCTTTATCTCAAAACACTACGGAGAACTCAAGGGCGAACACGAAAAGAACCATCAGGAGGAGCAGCAAGAACACGAAAATCTACCTTTTCAAAATCATTCAGGGACGCATCAACTGTTAAATGCCTTTGTTCTATTTGCCAATTTCCTGCCTGCGAAAAAAATTGATCTAAGTGCTGAAAAAGGCGAGAATTTCTATTACCTCCAAGGCGATTCTTCTGCCTATACTTCCGGTGTATTTCAGCCGCCCAGAAACGCCTGATTTCTACCCATGGTCTGACATGCCGTTCACGGCCAACTATCTGTTAAATAATAATTTAGTCAGTTCATCAAATGCTCCATAGCATTTGATGAACTCGTCAATATACCAGCACATTATGCTATCTGCGATAATTAATTTTAGTATAAGGAACAAGTTCCTCATCCTCTTTCTGGTATTGGTAAATATTGGATACGGAATTTATTCCCTTACCCAGATCCCAATCGGAGCTGTCCCTGATGTGACAAACAATCAGGTTCAGGTAATCACAACTTCCACCAGTTTATCTACCCGGGAGATGGAGAAATTTATCACCTATCCTGTGGAATTGGAGATGGTCAATCTCCCCGGAGTAAAAGAGATCCGGTCGGTGTCTAAATTTGGCCTGTCCGTGGTTACCATCGTTTTTGACGACGAAATGGGAACATACCTGCCCCGGCAACTTATTGCCGAAAAGATCAAATCAGCATCGGAAAAGATCCCGCAGGGATTTGGAAGCCCTGAAATGGGTCCGATCTCAACAGGCTTGGGAGAAATCTTTCAATATACTCTTGAAGTAGAGCCCGAGTACAGAGGTCGTTATTCCCCAACTGAGTTGCGTACCATACAGGACTGGATCGTAAAAAGACAACTCTCGGGTATTCCCGGAGTGGTGGAAGTAAATACCTGGGGCGGGAAACTCAAGCAATACGAAATTGCAATAAATACCGGAAAGCTCAATGCCATGGACATTTCCGCCGGAGAGGTGTTCGAAGCTCTGGAGAAAAACAACAGTGTTACCGGAGGAGGTTATATCGAAAGGGAAAACCAGGCCTATTTTATCCGGGGCGAAGGATTGGTGGGTTCTTTGGCCGATATCGAGTCTATCGTTGTAGACAACAAAGATGGGGTTCCAATCCTAATTAAGGATATCGCCAAAGTGGGCTTTGGCAGTGCACTTCGCTTTGGCGCCATTACAGGTAATGGAGAAGGGGAAAAAGTTCTAGGACAGGTGATGATGCTCAAAAATGCGAATTCAAAGAAGGTCATCGAAGCGGTTAAAGCTCGTGTGAACAGTATCTCCAGCTCCCTGCCTAAGGGTGTTTACATCAATGCCTTCCTAGATCGTAGCGAACTGATAAGCAGAACTACGGCAACAGTGACCGAAAATCTGATCTTCGGATGTCTCATTGTAATTTTTGTGGTTGTACTCTTACTGGGAAACCTCCGTTCCGGGCTGGTAGTGGCATCTATTATTCCCCTCAGCTTGCTATTTGCCTTATCAATGATGTATGTATTTGGTGTAGATGCCAATCTTATGAGCCTGGGAGCCATCGATTTTGGAATTATCATTGACGGGGCTGTAATTATTGTTGAATTTATTGCCTTTCAAATCACAAAAAAACATTCGCAATTCCAGAGTATAAAAGTGGAAGGGCAACAGCGATTAAAAGATGAAATTGTTATCGACGGGGCAAGCAGGATGATGAACTCTGCCATATTTGGTCAATTGATCATCCTTATTGTCTTTATCCCGATCCTCTCCCTCAGTGGCGTGGAAGGAAAAATGTTCAAGCCTATGGCGCTTACCTTTAGTTTTGCGCT
>JABDQM010000024.1 GCA_013042315.1 Flavobacteriaceae bacterium
CGACCATTACCAGGATGGATGCTGACGGAAGCAACCGGGAGATCTATGCCCGGGGGGTTCGAAATACGGTAGGTTTTACATGGCACCCGGAGTCCGGGGAACTCTGGTTTACCGATAACGGCCGCGATATGATGGGGGACGACATTCCTCCCTGCGAGCTCAACAGAGTATCGGAGGCCGGACAGCACTTTGGCTATCCTTTCTGCCACGGAGGTACCGTAAAAGACCCTGAATTCGGAGATCTAAGGCCTTGTTCCGACTTTGTAGCTCCTGTTCAGCCGCTGAATGCGCATGTAGCGCCCCTGGCCGTAAAATTCAATACAGGAAACATGTTTCCTGAGAGCTACAATAACGTAGCTCTGATCGCTGAACACGGCTCCTGGAACCGGTCTGAGAAATCGGGATACCGTATCTCGATGGTGAAGTTAAAAGACAATGAGGCCGTGAGCTATACCAGCTTTATTGAAGGCTGGCTCGATAAGGAAACTCAGGAACAGTTTGGCCGGCCGGTTGACCTTTTGTTTTTAGAAGACGGTTCCCTACTGATCTCTGATGATTACGGGGATGCTATTTATAGGGTAACCTATGATGGGATGGGTACTTTGATAGAATAGAGCAATTCTGATTTTTATCATATTTGGCACTGTTGTGGATTCGTATTTTTACAGTTCAAAAAAATGTCCACATGAAATCACACACCATTCAGCAGACGTCCAATACACTTATTAGTTTCTTCATTTTTATGTTGGGTATAACGATGGGATTTGCCCAGATATCAGATAAACAAAGTGCAGAATTAAACCTGACCGACAAGGAATTACCATTCGATATATTCTGGGATGTCAAGGCCTACAAAATGGGGAACAAACTACTGGATGTAAAAGCCATCGATAAAGACGGGAAATTGCATGATGTAAAGGCCATACAAAATTCCGATGATGCCAGCATTCTGGATGTAAAGGCCATGGTGAATGGTGAGCGGTTGCCTATTAAATTGATCATTAAGAAGAATGATCGCTTTTATCCAGTAAAAGCTATTGATAAAGAGGGAAATTTGATAGATATCAAAGCTATCACGGAAAACGGTGAAATATTACCTATAAAAGGCGTAAGTAAATCCGGCAACATTGTTCACCTAAGAGCGATCCGTGAGGAGCAGATTTTCTATAATATCATAGCCATGTCTCCTGAAGGGGAATTCAACCACGTAAAAGGCATTAAAATGCTAGACAATCCTGTTGAAACCATTATCAATGGGGTGTCTATATACGCACACGTCAAATCTATCAAGTAGGGCAAGGGCTATCTTTACCATTTATGTTATAGTGGTTTTTTATATGATCTCAAAATTTTTTAACTTGAGGGAGGTAGAATCCTTTAATAAACTGCTATGTTATTAAGTGTCATTGTATCGATCATTGCCGGAGCAATTTGTTTGTTGTTTGCGGTTTTATATTCAAAAAATTCAAGCCTTAGGATCACTTTGGGGATCATTGGGGTAGTACTGTTGTTTTACGGGGGCTTTGGTTATGGTTCAATGAATCCCTTGGCGGTCATTGAAACATTCGATACAGGAAATAAACTGAAGGTAGAATACCCTGTAAAAAATGTCCAGGTGATTTCTCCTGTGGAGGGCGATTCAGTGAGCTGCAGGATACTTACCATGGGAGTCTATCCCGAAACTCATAATAAGGATATCTGGGTCTTATTAAAGCCATCGGACAACAAATTCTACCCCCAGTCTGATTACACCAACACTTCTTATAAGGAAAATGGCAAATGGCAGGTGGTGACGCGTTTTGGGGGGGACCAGGGCGAGGCCTATGAATTATATGTGTACGAAACTAACGCTGCAGCTTCACAGGTTTTTAGTGAGACCATTGCCAAATGGAAAGAGAATGATGACTATGTAGGTTTACAGCCTGAAGAACTGCCTTCTGGCGCACAGGAAATCGACAGAATCCAGGTGAATCTGGCCAGGAATTGCCGGGGCATCCACTAACTGTTGTCAGTTCGAGCGGAGTCGAGAACGAGCGCCTTCCTGGGCATGGGAGTCGAGGATAAGTATCCATAATTTCTTATTTTTCTCATAGATTATATATATTTTCTGGATGTTTAAAGAGGGCATTGTCTACAAAAGAAGTACCATCCATGATCAATATGGAGGAAACAGACAAAGTGGTATTTCACCTTCAGCGAAGCATCCATATATTTTTATTTTTACAGGCACGGAAGGAAAACAATACGGGTATAAAGATCGCTGGGAAAATAACAATGTCTTTTCCTACACAGGAGAAGGTCAGGTAGGGGACATGCAATTTACAAAAGGTAATTTAGCGTTACTGGAACACCATTCTAGCAAAAAGAAAGTGTTTTTGTTTAAATACATTAGCAAGGGATTTGTAGAGTTCGTAAGTGAAGTAGAAGCAATTGATTTTGATTTCTTTGAAACAAAAGATCGCAATGGAGCATTACGTCAGGGAATTAAGTTTTTCTTTAAAAGAAACAACATCCGTGATTACGATATCCCTGATCAGCTGAATTATTTTAATGAGTCAAGGGAGAAACCATTCTATAAAAAACCGAATAGGACGGAAAGAAAAGGCCTAATAACATCAAGGGTTGGTCAGGGTGCCTACAGAAAAAGCATTCTACATCGTTGGGAATATAAATGTGCTGCATCTGGCTATAGAAATACGGAGATCTTAATTGCTTCTCACATACATCCGTGGTCTAAGGCTAATGATGATGAGCGTCTGGATGTTGATAATGGAATTCTATTATCACCTGATTATGATGCATTATTTGATAAACATTTGATAAGCTTTGAAAACACCGGTAAGATTATTTTGGGCGATCGAATAGCTTCGAGTGATTATATAAAACTTGGAATTAATGGTTCCGAAAAAATTAAAAATATCTCTCAAGGAAATGTTTTTTACTTAGAAAGGCACAGAGAATTATTAGTTTAAACAAATCACCTTTAAATAGTATAGATCACTAATATAAAAAAGCCTTTCTGTAAAACAGCTT
>JABDQM010000028.1 GCA_013042315.1 Flavobacteriaceae bacterium
TGATTTTTAACTCTAATTTGTCCAGGTTCTCAATGATTTCAAAAATCGACCTGTTGTAGTGATTTGCAGCAACCGTCAATCGATCTAATGTAGTCTGCCCAATACCCCGGGCAGGAAAATTGATCACCCTTTTTAGTGCTTCCTCATCCTTTGAGTTGATCACAAGCCTGAGATAAGAAAGTACATCCTTAATCTCTTTTCGCTGGTAAAATGAGAGTCCCCCGTAAATTCTATAAGGAATATCCCTTTTTCTCAGGGCGTCTTCTATGGCTCTCGACTGTGAATTGGTTCTGTACAGTACCGCAAAATGACTGTTGGGCAGCTGTTGCTGCATCTTGTTTTCAAAAATAGAACTCGCCACAAAGCGGCCCTCTTCTGCATCTGTCGTTGAGCGATGTAACTTAATTTTTGACCCCTCATCATTAGCAGTCCAAACCACTTTTTCTAACTGATTCTTATTCTTGGCGATGATCGCGTTAGCTGCGTTAACGATGTTCTTTGTTGATCGGTAATTTTGCTCAAGTCGATACACGGCAACGTCATCATAGTCTCTTTGAAAATTCAGGATGTTCGTAATATTCGCTCCTCTGAAAGAATATATACTCTGGGCATCATCTCCCACTACGCAGATATTCTGATATCGATCGGAAAGTGCTTTTACAATGAGGTACTGGGAGTGATTCGTATCCTGGTACTCATCTACAAGAATGTAGCGGAACCTGTCCTGGTACTTCAGCAATACCTCCGGAAAACGGGTAAGCAATTCATTTGTCCTCAACAATAAATCGTCAAAATCCATCGCTCCGGCCTTAAAGCACCGGTCCACATATTGTTGATAGATATCTCCCAACCTAGGTCTCTTGGCCATAGCATCGGCTTCGAGTAATTCCGGGTTTTGAAAATAGGCTTTTACCGTGATCAGACTGTTTTTATAGGATGATATCCGATTTTGAATCTGTTTGTATTTATAGATGTCTTTATCGAGCCCCATCTCTTTGATGATCGAGGCAATTAGGCGCTGTGAATCCTGGGTGTCGTAAATGGTGAAATTACTGGGGTAGCCCAGTTTGTCTCCATCATACCTCAGTAGCCTCGCAAAAACCGAATGGAAGGTACCCATCCATAAATTTTTTGTTTCAGAGGTGCCCACTAAATCGGCAATCCTTTTCTTCATCTCCCTGGCTGCCTTGTTGGTAAAGGTGAGGGCAAGGATATTAAACGAGTCTACACCCTGTTCCATCAGGTGTGCGATACGATACGTAAGCACGCGTGTTTTACCAGATCCCGCACCCGCAATGACCATTAGTGGTCCGTCTTTGTGCAGAACAGGCGCTTTTTGAGCCTCATTTAAATCCTCTAAAAAATGTTTCAAAAATATCCCGATTTAGAACCGTGAAGTTAGCCATAATTGACCGGTTGCTAAAACCCGGGATTTAATTATTATAAACAATACATCACAATTTTATTCAATTTGAATATCTTTAGCTTTTATTGCATTTTATGGTATCTAAATCCTTAATTCTAACGCTTTTTGGCATCTTCATTCTCCCTGGCCTGCTCTATGCCCAGACCAGACAGGAAGGTCCGGTGATTGCAGATTACGGCGCGGTATGGCCCGTGGATAACCCGGATTACAAAACCTCATTGGATGAATCCTTGAAGGTGGTGTTCGACATCATGAACAGTCCCGATTCAAAGAGCTCCCTCAATGCAAGTATTGAGACGGCGGCAAGATTTCTGAACATGCATGCTCAGGCCGGGGTACCATTGAATAACCTTAAGGTTGCCCTTGTGGTGCACAATAAGGCATCCAAGGATATTATGACCAGTGCATCTTATCTGAAAAAATACGGCGTGAGTAATCCCAATGAAGACATGGTAAAAGCCCTACTCAATGCCGGAGTAAAAATCGTTTTCTGCGGACAGTCTTCTTTTTCCAGGGATTTTCCCAGGGAAGAAACCATTGAAGGCGTCCAATTTGGATTATCAGCTATGACAGCTTTGATCCAGCTACAAAATGAGGGATATCGACTAGTTAAATTTTAATTACTGATTATGAAAAATATAGTTTTTACAGTTTTCTGTGGCCTGATGGCTATGAACATGAATGCTCAGGGCCACGATTTGGATAAAGCGTATCAAGATGTTGAGTCTAAAGTGGTGGAATGGCGAAGAGATATTCACCAGAATCCTGAACTGTCTAACCGCGAGTTTAAAACGGCTGCTAAAATTGCTGCTCATTTGACCTCGTTAGGAATCGAAGTACAGACCGGAGTGGCCCATACAGGTGTTGTTGGGGTCTTAAAAGGGGATGGCCCAGGAAAAACGGTGGCTCTAAGAGCCGATATTGATGCCCTTCCGGTTTACGAACGAAATGACCTTCCTTTTAAATCGACAGTAACCTCAGAATTTCTGGGAGAAAAGGTAGGTGTGATGCACGCCTGCGGCCATGATACCCATACGGCCATCCTGATGGGTGTGGCAGAAGTAATGGCCAAGAACAAGGATAAGATTAATGGTACGATTAAGTTTATTTTTCAGCCTGCTGAAGAAGGCCCTCCACCAGGAGAAGAGGGTGGTGCTAAATTGATGGTAAAGGAAGGGGTTCTTAAAAACCCTGACGTCGATGCCATTTTTGGTTTGCATATCAATTCTCAAACCCCCGTGGGTATGATCAGGTATAAGTCGGGCGGCGCCATGGCAGCTGCTCAGAGTTTTACCATTAATGTAAAAGGAAAACAAGCTCACGGTTCACGACCCTGGGCCGGTGTTGATCCTATTTTGATTAGTGCGAAAATTATAGACGGACTTCAAACGATTATCAGCAGGGAAACGGAATTGACCAACGAGGCAGCAGTCATTACGGTTGGAAAGATTAAAAGTGGGGTGCGATTCAATATTATCCCCGAGAGCGCTGAAATGATTGGTACCATCCGAACACTGGATTACGCCATGAAAGACAAACTCAACAAAAGGATGATGGAAATGGTGCCCGCTATTGCCAAAGCGTATGGAGGTGAAGCTACCATTGAAATAAAAGACGCTACCGATATTACCTACAACGAGCCTAAGCTGGTGTCTGCCATGCTTCCCACCTTAAAACGGGTAGCCGGAGAAAGCAATGTGGTAGAACAAAAAGCGATCACGGGAGCTGAGGACTTTTCGTATTTCCAAAGAGAAGTTCCCGGTTTTTTCTTTTTTCTCGGCGGGATGACCCCGGGAAACACAGAATCCTTTGGACACCATACCCCGGATTTCATCATAGATGATAGCGGATTAATTGTAGGTGTTAAAGCCCTGACCGAGTTAAGTCTTGACTATCTAAACAGGTCTTAATAAGAATCTTCAAATAAGGAATTTATCGAATATGAAAAAAAGCGGAATCACTTTGTTAGTAACGCTATTGACCATTGCAAACGGACTCAGCCAGAGTAAAAAAGAATTGCAATTTCAGTTGGAGGAAAAAGAAGGTGAAATTCAACAATTGCAGACTGAATTATCTTCGGTAAAGCGGGAATCAGCCAAATACAAAGCGGAGATGGAGGCTGTCAATTTTCAAATGGAAGAGTTGAGAGCAACCAATGCATCCCTCTTGCAGAACCTTACCAATTTTACGGAACTCTCCAGTAAGAAGACTGAGAATATCAGCAAGTCGCTCGAGACCCTTCGGTCCAAAGAAAATCAATTGAAGAAGATCAATGAAGCGCTTACTGAAACTGATTCAATAACGCTTGCCATGCTTACACAGTTCAAGGATTCATTGGGAACAGAAGTCAAAACAGGCATAAGCAATGGAGCCGTGACTCTTGTTTTGGACAATCTCTACCTTTTCAAAGAAGTAGACCGAAACTATGAGGTTGTGGCTGAAGCCTTACCGGTATTAGAAAAAATTGCAGGGGTATTAAAGGAATATCCTAATCTGAAAATTCTGGTAGAAACCAACAGCAATGCACTTGGTTTTGAAGGACTAAAATTAAAAGACAACTGGGATCTTTCTTCATTGCAAGCCGCTGGCGTTGTCCGGGTCTTGACAGAGAATTACGGGCTTGCACCGAAACGACTGCAGGCCGTAGGAAAAAGTGAATACGGTTTTGACGGGATTGAAACCAGTACAAAGATCAGGATTCAACCGCCCTATGATACTTTCTACAGGACAGTGAAAGATATGATGAAATAAGAAGGTAAGGATCCAGGCTTGTGTTGCAACAACCGTTAAAATTGTTATACTTTTTAGTTGATCCCTGCGTTGTAGTTTCGTAAATCAAACCAAACACCAAAGAATTATGACCGGAGACGGAATTTTACAACTATTCGGCTTTTTATTACCAGCAGTAGTCACCGGAGCTGTTGCTTTTTATTTTTTCAGGCTTCATACCAAAAACGAAGAAGGCAGAAGGCGTTATCTACTACACAAGGAATCTCAAAAAAGTGCGCTCCCAATTCGTTTACAAGCTTATGAACGACTAGCACTTTTTCTGGAACGGATTTCGATTCCCAATTTAGTGGTTAGGGTAGCACCTCTTTCAGCAGATAAGGCTGCCTATGAAAACCTTTTGATCAAGAACATCGAAAATGAATTCGATCATAATCTGTCCCAGCAGATCTATATGAGCGATGAGTGCTGGAATGTGATCAAAGCTGCCAAAAGCGCCACTATTCAGGCTATCAGACGAGCGGGAATGAGCGAATCAGATTCTTCAGACAAATTAAGGGAAGACATCCTCAATGAAACTATGGACAAACAATCTCCATCTGCAACGGCTTTAGCTTTCGTAAAAAAGGAAATAAGCGACCTTTGGTAAAAGCCTTATTCCAGTTCGATTTGTAGTTGACTTTGCTGATGGCTCTTGGCTTCGGCATATTTAAAACCACTCTCCCACCATGCCGTCATCTTATCTTTGTCAAAGATGAGCGAATTTGTAGTTAGGACCGTAGGCGTGTAGTAGAAATTTATGATGGCGTCATTATTGTTTGCTACATACTTTCCGATGCGAATGTTCTGTCTTTCGATTCGGTCCAGCATAAAAGCGAACATATTGGTGAGCAAGGAAAAGGCATTTCTGGAAGGCATTCGATTAAAGTGTGTGGTTTCTGTGTGCAGAATAATAGCGTCCACGATCTTTGCTCCTCTTTTTACGGCTTCTTCAATTGGGACCATGCTGCCCAGACCACCATCGGCATATTCACAACCTTCTTTCCGAACCAGGCTCATAAAAGGCGTATAGTTGCAGGAAATCCATATCCATTCGCAAAAATCCTCGTATTCAAAATCGTTGATCGATTTGTATTCTATCTGATTCAGGGAAAGATTTGAAACCGTTACCACGATATCCTTAGGGCCGTGTTTCAGGATTTCAAACTCTTGAGGGGTAATGGTATTTTTTATGAGTTTAAGCAGGTTATGGCTTTCCCCAAAGGTCTTACTGCCGTTGTAAAAGTTTTTTAGGACATTCCAGTGGGCGATTCCGATATTGGATACACCGTGTTTTTTTTGAATAGTGAACGGACAATTACTAAAAATGCTATTCTGAGTAACGGAGGTGTATACTTCTTTGATTTTTTGGATTTTCTGAAGTGCCAGATGCGAAATGAGTAAACTTCCTGTTGAAGTCCCCAGGAAAAGATCGTATTGATGCTTTTGTTTTTCCATTAAGTATTGGGCCACACCGCCGGCAAATGCACCTTTACTTCCACCTCCTGATATGACCAATGCTCTCATTCGCGATTTAATTCCCCGGACAGATATTTGTATTCTTGGCCTTCGAGTTCCTGCAACAGTATGCTCAATCTTTTTTTCTGAACATCATCTCTTAATAGATCCCTGAGGATGCTTCTGGCGAGTTGCCGGAATTGCCAGGCAGGATGAAGGGCAGCATTGACTAAATCTCTTAGGTTGCGTTCTTCGTAAGGAAAAACCTCCCGGATCAGTTGAAAAGCCAATTGCCTCACTTCCATCGGATAATGTTCTGCCGTATACGAAAACAATTCATTTTTGTATTCCTCCCGCTTATCTGCGGAGAGGTAATCGCTTGTTAAGATAGCCAAAAGCAACCATAATTGCCTGATATTTTTATTTGAAAAACCGGATACACCTGCGCTTTTATCGAGGTAGACTTTTCTATTTGATGGGCGATGAATCCAAAGTTTGTACAATGCATTTTCAAGTGTTACATAACTGCGATCATTTAATAAGGATTCGTATTCTTGTAGCAAATCGTCTGAAATAGGACCCGGGAGAGATGAAAGAGCTTGTCTTACCTCCTTATCATTATTTCTGAAAGCATTCTTAAGGAATGCTATGGAAAGTGATCTGTTATAGAGGAGGATCATACGCGCCCTGAAACCTGAAGATGTTATGCTCTCCCAGTATTTACTGATAATAGCTTCATTGTTAGCTGCACTTGAAATGAGTTCTGATTTTACTTTAAAAAAACTATCCATAGGAGGATAAGATGTTCGCAGATATTGGATTAGCTCATCCTCAGGAAATGCAGTGCTTTCCAGCCAATTTTGTCTAAATTCTTCCAGAGAAATCCCCGTTGTGGATTCCATGGAGGCAAGGAAATCACCTACCGTTGCATTTTGATAAGAGAATTGAGTAAGGAAAGCTTTTATTCCTCTTTTAAAATTCTCCTCACCTACTTTATGTTGAAGCATCAACAATGCCATTGCCCCTTTGTCGTAAAAAGTGAGGCTGTTTGCGTTGGGATCGAGTAAGGAAGCTACCTCCCCTTCCCTCTCGGCAGCTTCCAGGACTTCCACCTTATCGAGAAGCATCCAGTAAAAATAATCTTCCCCTAAGAACTCCTTCTCAGCCAGCCATGAATAGTAAGTAGCGAATCCTTCGTGCAGCCAATGACTGGAGGCGTCCTGCTCCGTAACCAGATTGCCAAACCATTGATGAGCGAGTTCATGGGCGTTAACGTTTACAAAGTTCCGATCAAAAAATGCTGTGGAATCAATTACAAATGCATCAGAAAAAACAGTTGTTCCGGTATTTTCCATCCCCGCGTAAAGAAAATCCCTCACAGGCACTTGCTTGTAGTTCTGCCAGGGATAAGGAACTCCTATTTTCCTCTCCAAAAAGTTAAAAATCTTCGTAGTAAATCTATAAGTGGGTTCTACTTTTAGTGAGTCCTGAGGGTAGAAATAGAGATCGATTGGGATGCCCGAGTCGGAAAATCGGCGAGTAGATTCATACTCGCCTGCGACAAAGGCCAGGAGATAACTACTCATAGGCTTTAGCATCTCATAATGCCATAAAATACTTCCCTCCTGCTCTTCGGTTCCCACCAATTTACCGTTG